>CALPMA020000031.1 GCA_943324545.2 Chitinophaga pinensis | reverse complement strand
ATCTTGCGACGAAATTTCAACTTCTTGTAATGTTAAAATTATACTTTTTTCTTGAATAACAAGACTAATTTCTCCATCCTTCTCTAATTTATTAATTTGTTCAGATGAAAAATCTTGTATCTCCTTGGCAATCAATCCCATATCCTTTCCAAATCGAGGCCCTAATGTTTTAAAGTTAGGTTTGATTTGCTTCACTAATATCCCAGAAGCATCGTCCAAAAGTACAATTTCTTTCACGTTGACCTCTGCTTTAATTAAGTCAGAAACTGCTTCAATTTCAGCACGTTGACTCTCTTCAAGTATTGGTATCATTATCTTTTGTAAAGGCTGACGCACTTTAATCATTTCCTTTTTTCGAAGTGACAATACTAATGAGGAGATGGTTTGCGCCTTCTCCATTTTGCTCTCTAACGATTTATCAACAAACTTTTCAACGCATTGAGGAAAATCAGCCAAATGTACACTTTCAAATTTTTCTGATTGTGTTGCTAATGTTAAATCTCTGTATAATTTATCCATGAAAAATGGAGCAATTGGAGCACCTAATTTGCTTATCGCTAACAAACATTCGTACAATGTTTGGTAAGCTGCAATTTTATCTTGTCCGTATTCTCCTTTCCAAAAGCGTCTTCTACACAAGCGAACGTACCAGTTACTCAGGTTTTCCTGAACAAAATCCGAAATTGCTCTAGCCGCTTTGGTGGGTTCGTAATCGGAATACGCTGAATCAACAGTTTTTATTAATGTATTCAATTCTGAAATAATCCATTGGTCAATTTCAGGTCGTTCATTAACAGAAATTGTAGCCTCTGAATAATTGAAATTATCAATATTGGCATACAAGCTAAAAAACGAATAGGTGTTATACAGCGTTCCGAAAAACTTACGGCGTACTTCTGCAATTCCTTCTAAATCAAATTTTAAATTGTCCCAGGGATTGGCATTTGAAATCATATACCAACGAGTAGCGTCAGGACCATACTCTAATAAAGTATCAAATGGATCGGCGGCATTTCCTAAACGTTTAGACATTTTATGTCCGTTTTTGTCTAATACCAAACCATTTGAAACTACATTTTTATAAGATACTTTGTCAAAAACCAAGGTTGAAATAGCGTGCAATGTATAAAACCAACCTCTAGTTTGATCTACTCCTTCAGCGATAAAATCGGCAGGAAAAGCTTTGTTTTCGTCAATCAATTCCTTGTTTTCAAATGGATAATGCCATTGTGCATAGGGCATTGCTCCTGAATCAAACCAAACGTCAATTAAGTCAGATTCTCTTTTCATGGGTTTTCCCGATGCTGAAACTAAGGTAATTTCGTCTACTACATTTTTATGTAAATCAACCAAATCATAATTGGCTTCAGCCATATTTCCAATTTCAAAACCTTCAAAAGGATTTGTTTTTTGAAAACCTGCAGCTATCGATTTCTCGATTTCTATATATAATTCCTCTACAGAACCGATTAATATTTCTTCTGTTCCATCTTCACTTCTCCATATTGGCAATGGGATTCCCCAATATCTAGATCGTGATAAATTCCAATCGTTAGCATTTTTTAACCAATTTCCGAAACGTCCTTCGCCGGTTGCTTTAGGTTTCCAGTTAATGGTTTCGTTCAAGTCGAACATTCTATCTCGCACTTTTGTAATTTCTATGAACCAAGAATCCAATGGATAATACAAAATTGGGGTATCTGTCCTCCAACAATGTGGATAACTGTGAACGTATTTTTCAACTTTAAAAGCTTTATTTTCTTCTTTTAACTGAATAGCAATTTCCACATCGGCAGAGCGTTCTGGAGCTTCCCCATCTTTATAATATTCATTTTTTACAAATTTCCCAGCATAAACGCCCGTATGAGATGTAAATTTACCTTGTAAATTTACCAATGGGAAAGGATTTCCATTTTCATCTAAAACTAACATTGGTGGAACTTCAGGCACAGCTTCTTTTGCTACTTTAGCATCATCGGCACCAAAAGTTGGGGCAGTATGAACAATTCCTGTTCCATCCTCGGTTGTAACAAAATCACCTGAAATTACTCGGAATGCATTTTCAGAATTTTGGTAAGGTAAGGCTAACTGCATCAATTGCTCGTATCGAATTCCAACTAAATCTAGTCCTTTACATTCGGTTAGAATTTTATAGGGAATTTGTTTGTCGCCAGCTTTAAAATTTTCAAAATCTGATGCGTCTTTGGTTTCAACAAACCCTTTTGAGAATTGTTTTCCAACTAAATTTTTAGCCAATATTACTTTTGAAGGTAAAAAGGTATATTGATTAAAAGTATCAACTAGAACATAATCTATTTTTGGTCCAACGGTTAATGCCGTATTGCTAGGAAGTGTCCATGGAGTTGTGGTCCAAGCTAATATATAAATATCGCCAAAATCCTTTAAAAAAACAGGTAATGTCTCATTGATTGCTTTAAATTGCGCAACAACTGTTGTGTCGGTTACATCTCTATAACTTCCTGGCTGGTTGACTTCGTGTGAAGACAATCCCGTTCCTGCTTTAGGAGAATACGGCTGAATGGTATATCCTTTATACATCAAATCTTTGTCATAGATTTGCTTTAAAAGCCACCAAACTGATTCCATGTATTTGGATTTATAAGTCACATAGGGATCTTCCATGTCAACCCAGTAACCCATTTTTTCAGTTAAATCGTTCCACACATCTGTGTAACGCATTACCGTTTTTTTACAAGCTTCATTATATTGTTCTACAGAAATGGTTTTTCCAATGTCTTCTTTGGTAATTCCAAGTTCCTTTTCGGTTCCTAATTCTACTGGTAAACCATGGGTGTCCCAACCTGCTTTTCGCTTCACTTGGAATCCCTTTTGAGTTTTATATCTACAAAAAATGTCCTTAATCGCTCGTGCCATCACGTGATGGATCCCTGGCAAACCATTTGCAGATGGCGGGCCTTCAAAAAAAACAAATGGCTTATTGCCTTCGCGAGTGGTAATACTCTTCTCGAATATGTTTTCTTTTTTCCAAAAATCAAGTACTTCTGTAGCTACATTTGGCAAGTCAAGTCCCTTGTATTCAGTAAATTTAGTGCTCATTTTATCCTTTTCTTAAATCGTTTTGCGAAAGTAATAAAATAATATCGAAAGTGGAAAGTGAAACCTCGAAAGTTATGTTTTTGGAAGTAATTATATATAAAAAGCCGAGTATAGGAATCCCTTTACTCGGCTATATTTTTTAAATAAAATTAGTTATTTTACAATCAGAAATTCTGAACGCCTGTTTTGCGCATGTTCTTCTTCAGAACAAGCTTCTTTACAATCTGTTTTTGGCTCGCTTTCTCCCAATCCTTTTCCGGTTATTCTTGCAGCAGTAATTCCTTTAGAAAGTACATATTGTACAGTGGATTTAGCTCTTCTTTCAGACAAATTCATATTGTACACATCGCTTCCTCTATTGTCAGTATGCGATTTAGCAAAAATCACCAATTTATCATTGGATTTAAATACTTGAACTAACTTGTCCAATTCAAAAGCGCCTTGTTGAGTAATATTGCTTTTGTTAAATTCAAAATAAATAGGATTTAATACAATTTCTGTTGGTTTAATAATAACTTCAATTGGATTAAGAGGCGTTGGCACATTTAATTTTCCTCCTTTGTTTTTAGCTATACTAAATACCCCACTTTCAAAACCATCTTTAGCGACTTGAAGGCTATATTCAGTGTTACATTCTAAAATAAAATCAACATTTCCGTTTGCGTCTGAAACTTTCGTTTCAATTATATTCATTTTATCGTCTAAAATAGTAACTCTTGCGCCTTCTAAGATATTTCCATTAACAGCATTAGTAACTAGAATGGAAGATTCAACGCTACATAATGGTTTTGCAATGTATAAATCATCTGATTCTTCTCGATTACTAGAAAAGAACCCTAGATTACGTTTAGTATTAAATGAAAAAGCAAAGTCATCTTTTTCGCTATTCACAGGCTTTCCAAGATTTTGAGCGTCCTCATTTTTATTTACATTAATAACGTAAACGTCTAGTCCGCCAAGACCTTGCCTAGAATCTGATGAAAAATATAATAAATTATCCTCTGAAATTGAAGGGAATTGCTCATTTCCTTCAGTATTAACCTTTGGGCCTAAATTTATTGGATTTCCATAAACTTCTCCCTCAGATATATCTACTTTCCATATGTCATTAGCTCCTATACCTCCTGGCATATTTGAATTAAAATATAATGTTTTTCCGTCAATACTAATACTTGGATTGCTTATAGAATAGGACTTGCTATTAAAAGGCAACTGTTTTATAGCGGTCCATTTATTATTAACTTTTGATGCCTTGAAAAGATACATCTGACTAAATTTAGTTTTAATGTTCTTAATATCTTCATAATCATTCAAAATATGGCTATCTCTTGAAAAATAAATAGTATTCCCATCAGAACTAATACATGCTGGTCCGTCATGCCAAATAGTATTAATATCTTCAACTTCGATTGGAGCACTCAATGAGTCGTTTTCATTAAGACTGGCTTGAAATAAATCAAGATATGATTCTTCTTTCCATCCAGTTTTTTTCTTAGATAATTTTCTTGAACTTGAAAAATACAATGTATTATCATTTGTCAGCATAGGACCAAAATCAGTATATTGACTGTTAATAGTGACTGATTTTAGGTTAAATACTTTTTGTTTATTGAGTAATTTAGGAATGTAATTTGGATTTTCATTAAATAATATTGCTCTGATATCTTTAGGATTTTTACTGGCAAAAATTACCATTTGAGCATTTGCCTCTTCATATCTTCCACTTGCTTTTAGCATTTGAGCATATTTAAAATAGGTTTCTGCTTCTTGAGGTTGGGTTAATGAAAGCGCATACCATTTAATAGCTTCTGTGGTATTAAACATGTTATAATAACTTTCAGCTAATTGATTGTATATATAATTTTGTTTTATACCCGTTCCCACTAGTTTTAAATATTCTTTACTAGCATCTAGATATTCGAAACGTTTAAATAATTTATCGGCCCAAGCTGTTTGGCTATCTTGTGCTTTAACAGAAATTGTGCTTACAAACACAAAACTTAATATCAGAAATATATTTTTCATTATAGACGTTATTAATATTAGAAATATCTTGGTGAATGAGAAACTTTTTTAGGCACATATAAATCAAATAATAATATGATTTCGTGAGAAGAGGGAGTAGTTACATTCAAATCAGAAACGATATGATCATAGGCATATCCAATTCTTAAAGAAGGGTTAATTGCATAACTTACCATTAATCCAAAGGAATCATTTAATCTGTAGGTAGCTCCTGCCTCAAATTTTTCTTGGTACAAGAAATTAGTTGAAAGATCTATAGATCCTTGAGTTCCAACAGCTGATTTAATCATCCCAAATGGTTTAAATTTCAAATTTGGATTGATATCGAATACGTACCCTCCAGTAAGAAAATAATGTTGCGTTTGCGTCCCGTACTTTTTTCCATCGTAATCAAGATGCACTGATTTTAACATGCTTGGAATAGAAAAAGCTAGGTAATATTTATCAGTATAATAAAATAATCCTGTCCCGATATTCAATTTTGTGTTATTGGTATTTTCTTGAAAGGCACCATCATTTGGGTTAGGCAAGGTTGGCTGAATTAGACTTCTAAGTCCAATTTTTTGAAAAGTAACCCCTGCTTTTAAACCAAAAGCTAACCTTGATTCTCCTCCCAAATTTAATGTATAAGAGAAATCTCCATACATATTACTTTCTTCAACTGGTCCAATTCTATCTGAAACTATGGACAATCCAAGGCCAACATTTTTTCCAACTGGTGAAGACCCTGAAAACGAAAATGTTGTAGGAGCATCCTCGATTTCAATCCACTGTTTACGATATAATAATCCGAAAGATAAATTTTCTTTAGAACCAGCATATGCTGGATTAATTATATTCATATTATACATGTATTGTGTATAATGAGGGGCTTGTTGTGCAGTAACATCAAGAAATGACATTAAGAGTAAAATAGCAAATAAAAATATTTTTTTCATAAGGGTTAAATTTAGGATTAATAAGCGCTGATTAGTTTCAGCGCTTATAAAATCTTAATATTATCGATTAATATAAATCCATCCAGTTATAGAATTTCCTGAATTTCTTGTAATTACATAATAGTAGGTTCCGTCTGGAAGTTCGCTTCCACTTTCAGATTGTCCGTGCCATTGATTGGTATAATTTTGACCATAGGTATAAACTTTTGTCCCATATCTATTAAAAATACTTAATGCTTTTACATCTGATAATATAAAGTCTTCATTATCTCCATCACCGTTAGGAGAAATTCCCTTTTGAATAGAACAAGTAACGCCATCAACTTGTTGTGATGTTACAAATCTACACCCATTTACAATTACTGTTGAAATGTAGTTCCCTGGAGTACTTATAACTATTGATGGATTTGATGTTGGTCCAAATATAAATCCATTTGGCCCTGTCCATTCGTAAGTAGCATTGGATGGATTGAAAGACCCAGATACTGGTAACGCAGTTATTGTAAAATCAGGCCCATTACAAACGGCACTTAATTGAACATTTATTTGTGGAATAATTGTTAAAGTAGTAGTAGCCGTTACTAGTGGACATCCCCCAGTAGCAGCCATCGTATAGGTTATGGTATAAGAACCCGCTGTGCTATTGCTCACATTAAATGCTCCTGAAGCAGCACTAATTGAAAGTCCTGAAGGAGCTGCGCTAAATGTCCCTCCAGTAGTTCCTGTTAAAGTTACAGTTTGAGAAGCAGTATTGTTAAAGCAATAAAAAGTATCGCTATAGGCTATTGTAGCCGCTGGTAAGTTGGTGATTGTAACTTGAGCTGTTGCTACTACTGCTGGACAACCTCCTGAAGCTGCAATTGTATTTGTAACTGTATAAATACCTGCTGTACTAGCAGCTAAATTAATTACACCCGTAGTTGCGTTTATACTTAAACCTGTCGTTGAAGTAAATGTTCCTGCTGCTGATCCAGCTAAAGAAGGGCTTGGATTAGTTGCATTTTTACAATATGGCGATCCTGTATAACTAAATGTTGCTGCTTGAGGCGCCGTAATTGTAATTACAAATGTTGCTGAAACAGCATTACATCCAGATGCCGCAGCAATAGTATTAGTAATTGTATAATTTCCTGGAGAGCTTAGAGATAAATCTATTGCCCCAGTCGAACTGTTTAAAGACAATCCAGTTGTTGACGTAAATACTCCTGCTGAACCGGTAATTGTAATTACAGGATTTGCCCCTGATTTACAATAAGTAGCAGAATTATAACTAAATGATGCAACCGGTGCAGCAGTTATTATTACTCCGGATGTAAATTGCACTTGTGAACAACCATTTGCCGCTGCAATAGTATTGGTAACAAGGTAAGACCCTGCCGTGCTTGCTGCTAAATCAATTTGTCCAGTAGTAGAATTAATAATTAATCCAGGTGTTGACGTAAACGTCCCTGCACTTCCTCCAGTAAAAGTTGGTGATGGATTTGTCCCAGTTTTACAATATGGAGACCCATCATAGTTAAATGAAGCAATTGGTGCTGCGGTAATTGTTAATGCAAAAGTTGCGGTTGCTCCTGGACATGAAGCAGTAGGCGCAATTGTGTTTGTTATTGTATAATTTCCTGGAGTACTTGCAGATAAATTTATTGCTCCTGTCGAACTGTTTAATGACAATCCTGTTGTTGACGTAAATACTCCTGCTGCTGATCCATTTCCTAAAGTAAGTCCTGGATTAGCTCCTGTTTTACAATAAGTAGTAGAATTATAACTAAATGATGCAACTGGCGATGCGGCAATCGTAACTGAAATAGTAGTTGAAGTTGCGCATTGATTAGCCGCTGGGGTAAAGGTATAGCTTGTAGCTCCCAAATTGGCTGTATTTATCGTATTATTCCATGTCCCTGTAACAGGCGGTGTATTTGTAGAACTTGAAGGTAAAACTGGCGCTACACTATTCTGACATAAAGTTGGAATTGCAACAAATGTTGGAGTTCTAATAGTTGTTATTAAAACATTTGAAATTGCAGGTACAGAATTACATCCTAGTTGACTTAGAACCACTGTATATGCTCCAGAAACAGTTGGGTTAAATGAGGCAAAATTGCCGGGATTAGTAGCCCCTGATGGAACTGTCCAAGTATAAGTATAGGTCCCTGCTACTGATGGTGTAGCGGTAACTGTTGCAGTAGTGCCTGAACAAACTGAAGTGGAATTTACTGTTACTGCAAATGCAGGATTAACCGTAATTGTTTTAGTTGCTGTGAATGCACATTGCCCTGGATCAGGAGTAAATGTATAAGTGGTAGTTGCGGTATTATTTAATGCCGGCGACCAAGTCCCTGTTATCCCATTTATAGAAGTTGTTGGTAAGGGAGCTATAGTTGCTCCATTACAAATTGCAGCAGTGGCTAAAAAGGTTGGTGTTATACTTAAAGGGTTAACCGTTATAGTCATAGTTGCATTAGTAGAACAAAAACCTGCCCCTGGAGTTGGAGTAAAAGTATAGGTAGTTGTAGCTGTATTACTTAAGGCCGGCGACCAAGTACCGGTTACTCCATTTAAAGATGTGGTTGGTAAGGCTGCCAAAGTTGCACCTGTACATATAGGAGCAATTTGAGTAAATCCTGGCGAAACAGGTCCAACTTCTATAGTCATTGTAGTTGTAGTTCCACATTGCCCTGCATTTGGTGTAAATGTATAAGTTGTTGTAGCCGAATTATTTATCGCTGGCGACCACGTTCCCGAAATTCCATTTAAAGAAGTGGTAGGCAGTGGATCGGAAGTTCCTCCAACACAAATTGGTCGCGCCGGATTAAATGTAGGTACCGGTAAAACAATACTTACAGTAGTAGAACTTATAGCCCCTGGACACCCTCCTGATTGTGGCAAGTTGTAACTTACTACATAGGTTCCAAGAGTACTTGTACTTGGATTGAATGATCCTGTTGTTGTGTTTAGTGATAAACCTAAAGCTGGAGCTACAGTGAAGACACCTCCTGGAGTTCCGCTTTGAGTAATATTTTGAACGGTTGTATTTAATATACAATAAGAGGTGGAATTATAGTTAATGGCAGCACCAGATGGTGGTGCAGAAATGGTTATTGACCAAGAATCATCATCTGAAGGACATGTCCCATTCGCTCCAATAACATTATGAACTATATAAGTTCCTGGTGTACTAGTTGCAAGATTTATTAATCCGGTAACTGGATTTATAGAAAGTCCTGTAGCAGGTACTGCAGAAAAAGTTCCGGCAATAGCATTACTAATAAATCTTGGCGTTGGATTGGCTTCGTTTTGACAATAGAAATTTTTAGGATAGGAGAAATTTCCAAATGGACAACATTCAATTGGAGCGGGCCCAGCTGTTTGAGAAATTCTTACAAATCCTTTTCTACCGTTATAATTCGTAATCATGATCACATATATTTGACCTGCTACAGCATTATTTACTCCAAAGTTTTCTGTTGCGTTTGCACTAAAACTACATGAAATACCAAAATTAGGAGGTGCTGTAGAGGTGGAAATACTTGCACAAGCCTCTGCATTTGTATTAAATGGCCCCCAAGCTACAAAATCAACATCAATACCTGTTGCTGTTGCGAAAGTGTTACTTGTATTTTGTTCTAAGAAAAAAGTGTAATTCCCGCTTGTAGGAACCTGAAAATAATAAAAAGTTGGTGAAGGAGCAGACCCTAAACATCCTACTGTTGTACTTGTCGATGAGTATGGACTAATTGGGTTAGGTAAAGTTGGAACTCCTACATTATTTGGGATAATAATTGGAGTAATTGCACAAAGCGGCAATGCCGTTGCACAGGTTCCAACATTTGTTCCAACACAAATTTCGAAAGTAGTTGTTACTGGAGTAGTTCCGGATGAATATACTCTTATGTAATAGGTGGCTCCAACAGTTAATCCATCAAGAGAAGGGTTTGGAGAAGCAGTGCTATTTGTTATACAGCCTCCTATTTGGGTTAAAGCTCCACATGAACCGGAAAATATAGAATATTTCAGTCCAGTTGGGGTTGCTGAATAATTAACCCCTAAAAGTGAAATAAAATGACTTGTTGAGGTTGCGGTAAAACTAAACCACACATCATCGTCATCTAATGTTCCATCGCACGAACTGGCATTTGTAGAACCTGTTGCAAAAGCCAAACTCCCTTGAACTGTTTGTAAACAATTGGTATTTTGATTAACAGGAATTTCAATAGCACCAGTACATTCATCATTAACAATTAATGTGTTAAAACTAAATGGCCCAGCTATTGAACTAGACTCTGTAGAAGAACAAACTGCTCTTACATAATATTCGTAACAAGTTGAAGAAGCTAAACCTGTAATGTAAAATGGATTCGAGTTAGCATTCACCCAACTTGAAGAACCTATTGCAGGTACTCCAGATCCACAAGGAACAGCACTTACCTGCCATGCCGTTGCATTACTGCCATCTGGATTAGTTGGTTGTGTCCATCCTAATAAAGCCGTAGATTGAGTTATTGCTGTAGCCGTTAATGTTGTTGGTTTAGCACATGGCGGACGAGGTCCACAAGTGACACTTGCATCCCAACCTGAATTAGCCAAACTAGTATCGGAAGTAAACACAAAGGTTAAACAGCCTGTGGTAGACGCAGCGGTAAATGGTCCTGGAATAGCTGTTCCCGAAAAAGTTCCAAGTAGTATCCCTGCCGAAGTATCGCCATCATAAACTTTTAGAAGATCACGCCCGCTTTCTGTTGCGAATGTGTTAAAAGTAACAGTTACTACTTGTCCAGGTATTGATGGGCAAATTGTAGTTGTTCCTGTTGCTGCGGTAATGTTGTTAGCATAGTTTGATGTTCCCCCTGGATCAAAAAACGGGCCCCCACATCCGGGTCTTGTTGTTACTGAAACCGGGCGGAAGGACCAGGCGCTTACATCTGTAGTGGAACAGACAGCTCTTACATAAATATCATAACAAGTTCCGGCAGTTAAACCGGTAACCACAAAAGGATTAGAGGGTGCAGCTTGCCATCCAGTAGAAGTAGCGGTTGGAGCCGTTGAGCCACAAGGCAAGGCAATACATTGCCAAGCATTTGCAGTGCTTAAGTTTGGATTTTGGGGTTGAAACCAACCAATTGACGCTGTATTAGCAGTAATAGTTGAACTTGTTAATGTATTAGGGGTAGTACATGTTGGGATTGGTGCACAAGTAATGTCAGCCAACCAACCTGCAGCATTTAATGAACCGTCCGAAGTAAAAACAAATGTTAAAGCACCGCTAGGATCTGAAGAGGTAAATGGTCCGGGTAAATTTACACCAGTTAGTGTTCCCGAAAAAGTTCCTATAGGGGTTCCGGTAGCAACAGTCCCATTAAAAACTCTTAATCTATCTGTAGATTCTGCAGTAACAAACGACCTAAAGGTTACAGTAACGGCGTCTCCAGCCACTACTGGGGTAATTACCGAAGTACCGCCGTTTGTAGCGGTTACTCCATTAGGGTAATTTCCTGTTAATCCTCCTGCATCTACATAATTTCCTCCACATACTGGTGGACCAGGTGCAGTTGTAAAAGTGAATGGCCCCGACCAAATACTACCTGAAAAGAAACATTTAGAACGAATCCAATACTTATATTGTGTTAATGGTAATAAAGGAGCAAATGGCGCAGCTGTTAATGTTGTTGCTGTATATGGGATGGTATTTACAGGCAAACCAGAACCTGTAGGTGTTAATTGTGTTGCTGGAACTATTTCTATTTCCCATTCATTACATATGTTTAATCCTAAGCCTGATGTAGGGTTTGGATTGGACCAATTCAAAACGGCGCTGGTAGAAGTTATGATTCCTGTAGGCAAAGTTCCTGGTTCAAGACATCTAGAAACTACCAAAACGTCATCTAGAAAAAAATCATCTACTTGAAAAAGCGAGGTTTGATTTACTTCTGAAACAAACGCAATATAAACTTCAGTGCCTGCAGGGTAAGTTGCTGGAGGAAAATCAATGACTTTTTCTTCATAAACAATTGGTGCAGGAGCTATGTTGGTGCTTATTTGAGATTCTGAATAGGTTTGCAAAGTTGTAGTGTAGGCGGCCTCAGTTGTTTGGTTTGCAGGCAAAGCCCCAGAAGCTACTTTAACTTTAAATACTCCTCCTTGATCCCCTTGAGTTTTGGTTCTTACCCAAAAGCGCAATTGACCGTTTAATGGAATAGTAACTTTGGGAGTTGCTAAATAATATTTTGCTGAATTTCCCGATCCTAAGTTTTCACCAAGAATTGCCGCTTGTTTAGTCCCGCTCCTTGGAGCAATTGAAGTTATTGTCCCATAGGTAGCCCATAATTCTTGAGGAGATCCAATTTCAAATCTAGCCCAGTTTGCAGGTACTCCAAAGGGGGTTGTTGGTGTTTCAAATCCTTGAAGCAAGGCTTGCGAAAATCCAGTTAATGAGATGAATAATGTTATTAATAAAAGGGTAATTTTTTTCATAAAATGAAAATTTAAGATTATAAACGGTAATTTGATTTGCAATTTAGCTTTCAAATTTAACAAAAAAAAATAAAAAACAGCTTTTAATTGGATTTTTAACTAACGATTTTTAAAATTTATTAAATATATATTGGTAAATATTAATTTTTCATGCAAATAAAGTAGCTTTGCAGCATATATTTTGATATGCTAGAAAAAGAGAATAAAAAGATTGAAAAAACCGTAATTGTTGGGATAATTACTCAAAAACAGAACGAAGAGAAATTAAACGAGTATCTTGATGAGTTGGCTTTTTTAACATATACTGCTGGCGGGGAGGTCGTTAAAAGGTTTTCGCAAAAAATGGAGCGACCAAACCCGAAAACATTTGTAGGAACTGGAAAAATTGATGAAATAAATCATTTTGTAATTGAAAATGAAATATCTACAGTGATTTTCGATGATGAACTTTCCCCTTCGCAACAAAAAAATATCTCTAGAATAATTGCATGTAAAATTCTAGACCGAACACATCTTATCTTAGACATATTTGCCCAAAGAGCGGAAACTTCTTACGCAAGAACTCAAGTTGAATTAGCGCAATGCCAATATTTACTTCCGAGATTATCCGGAATGTGGACGCATTTAGAGCGTCAAAAAGGAGGAATCGGAATGCGTGGTCCAGGAGAAACTGAAATTGAAACCGACCGACGAATTGTTAGGGATAGAATTGCTTTACTTAAAGAAAAAATAAAAACTATTGATAAACAAATGGGGGTTCAGCGCAGCAATCGTGGCGCGATGGTTCGAGTTGCTTTAGTTGGTTATACCAATGTTGGTAAATCTACATTAATGAATGTAGTGGGTAAAAGCGATGTTTTTGTTGAAAATAAATTATTTGCCACTTTAGACACCACGGTGAGAAAAGTGGTGATTAAAAACTTGCCCTTCTTACTTTCGGATACTGTAGGATTTATCCGAAAATTGCCAACCCAATTAGTAGATTCTTTTAAAAGTACACTCGATGAAGTTCGAGAAGCCGACTTGCTTTTACATGTTGTAGATATTTCTCATCCTGATTTTGAAGACCATATTGAATCGGTAAATCAAACTTTAGCAGATATAAAAAGTAACAATAAACCGACCATAATGGTGTTTAATAAAATTGATGCTTTTAAACATTTAACCATTGACGACGACGATTTAATAACCGAAAAAACTAAAAAGCATTTCACTTTAGAGGAATGGAAAACCACCTGGATGAACAATGTAGGTAAGGAAAACGCAATTTTTATATCGGCTACCAATAAAGAAAATTTTGAGGAATTCAGAGAGCGTGTTTATGAAGCCGTTCGAGAAATTCACATTTCAAGATTCCCTTATAATAAATTTCTGTATCCCGATTTTAAAGATGCAATAGAAAAAGAAGAAGAAGATTAATTGTTACTTTTTCTTGTATAATGGAACTGCCGAACAAGCTTCGCCATACATTATACTCTTTGCAAAAGGTTGTAAATATTGAGCGGCAGCAACATAGGCACTAATAGGAACAGGGTTTTTAGAACAGCCTTTTATGATAACCGACTTGTTTTCATATATAGAATAATTGATATTAGGAAGGATTTCTTGATACAAATAAGTTTCCAAATCTTGTAAATTTCCATCAACAATTTTTTTAGCGAAAGGCGTCAAATGGACTGTAATTAAAATAGTAGCCCAAGCTGGTAGAATAGCATCGGTACTACAAAAAACAGCTACAAAATGATCTTGATATTTTGTCCAGTCGTGTTGTTTCAAATGCTCCCTAAAATCTTTTTCTTTTAAAATTAATCCTTCGGAAAGCCACTGCGAAATATCGATTTGTGTCCTAATACCACTTGGATAATACTCTTCTAAATCGAAAACTTCGAGAGAACTATTAGCAACTTTATTTATGATTTCGTCCATAATTTACTTTAAACAGATTTTTAAAGCATTCCTAATTCTAATTTTGCTTCCTCGCTCATCAAATCTTTGCTCCATGGTGGATCAAATGTGATTTCAACTTCACAGGATTTTACTTCATCAATTGTCTGCACTTTTTCTTCCACTTCCCGAGGCAAAGACTCGGCAACTGGACAATTTGGAGAAGTTAATGTCATTAATATTTTAACTTCATTTTCTTCGTTAATCATCACGTCGTAGATAAGCCCCAATTCGTATATATCAACTGGGATTTCAGGGTCGTAAATGCCCTTTAATTTTTTTACTACGTTATCCCCTAAGTTAATTGTGTCGTGAAATTCTTCCATGTTTCTTGTTCTATATTTAATTTGTACTATTCGTAAGTAACTGATATTAATTTAATTGTATCTCTTAAAGAAGTTATTTTATCAACTGCAAAATCATTATTTGAAAATATAATATGAGGAGTAATTTTATTACCATGTTTTTTATTTAATATAATTTCATCGGTGTTAATCCCTTTTTTGTTTTCAAATGAATAAAACCCTACTGTCTTTTCATCATTTAAAAAAGTAATTTTATTCATTTTTGATTCAAACGTTTCTTCATAATTTACACTTGGATAATTAGTATAGATTTTATTTTTGAAGTAATCAACGATAACATTAAAACTAAAAGGGGGATAATAATCTTTAAAATATCTTTTTAAAATTTCGTTTGAAGCAGAATTTACTCTTTCATAAAATAATGTTGTTTTTTGCTCTATTTTATCATACGTTCCTTCTATTATATGGGTTGAATGATATAATATTCCGCCTAATTTTCTATTGTAATCGCCTCTAAGACTTTTTATATTTACTAATCCAACCATTTTTGTCGAATCTTGAGGGTTTACTGTTTTTGAAAATTTTAATTTCGGAAATTCCATTTTCAAAAGTAATGTGTCGGCATAAAGTTGATCATTTTCAATATAAAAATTTGATGTTTGCTCATAAACAAATTTTATTTTTGAATAGGTTTCTAGAGATGCTGGCTGTGAGAAAACAATATTATAACATATAAATACCAAAGATAAAAATATTGTTTTCATATTATAAAAATTTATTTTTTTGACTCAAATGCCAACGCATACATTTTAATGTTTTTTATCATTGAAACCAAACCATTGGCACGTGTTGGTGATAAGTGTTCTTTCAATCCTATTTCATCAATAAAACTCATATCTGCAGCTAAAATATCAGCCGCCTTTTGATTGGAGAAAGCTCGAATTAAAATCGCAATAATTCCTTTAGTTAAAATTGCATCACTATCGGCAGTGAAAACAATTATATCGTCATTTTGTTCTCCTTTTAACCAAACTTTAGATTGACATCCCTTGATAATGTTGTCATCTGTTTTAAATTCCTCATTAATTAATGGCAATTTTTTTCCTAATTCAATAATGTATTCGTAGCGCTCCATCCAATCATCAAACATTGAAAATTCATCTACAATTTGGTCTTGTATTTCTGTAATTGTCATTCTTCTGGTTTAAATAATAAATTCGCAATTTCAACTACTCTTTTTATTTGCATTGGAGGAAACCCATGATCAAAATCGGAGGATTGATATGTTTTTCCCTTATAAATTATCTTTAAATTGGCAATTGCCGCTCCGTCATAAAATCGCTTTTCAGTTGGTGCTTTTAAATTGGGTAAATTCTCTAAATCTAGTTTATTAATTTCATCTTTTAAAGCATTCCAATCGGCATCAGAAACTTTTTGAACAATTGGATTTTCTTTACCCTCTCTATCATTGGTAGAAGAAATGGTTGCATTTTTTAAAACCAATTTCTGATAAAACCCTCGTGTATTTGCTTCATATTGAATTTCGATGTCTTTCATTTCAATTCTGGTCCCAACCCCATTTTTCTGACCAGTGCAACTTCCTAAAACAAATAACAACAACGATATAAAAGATAAAATTCTCATATAAATGTAATTATGATAGCATTAATTTAGCTCTTTTTACGGCTTCAACAAAGATATCAATTTCTTCTTTAGTATTGTAAAATGCAAATGAGGCACGTATAGTTCCTGGTATCTTGAAGAAATCCATAATCGGCTGAGCGCAATGATGACCGGTACGAACTGCAATTCCTAATTTGTCAATTATGGTTCCAATATCATACGGATGAATCCCTTCGATATTAAACGAAATTACCGAAGTTTTATCTTTAGAGGTGCCATAAATTTTCAAGCCTTCAATTTCTAAAAGTCGTTTGGTACCGTAATCTAGCAACTCTTTTTCTTGGATTTGGATGTTGTCAAAACCAATCTCATTCATATAATCAACTGCGGTTCCAAGTACGATTCCTCCAGCAATATTTGGGGTTCCTGCTTCAAATTTATGAGGCAATTCGGCATAAGTAGTTTTCTCAAAAGTCACTTCTTTTATCATTTCGCCACCTCCTTGATACGGCGGCAATTTATTCAGCCAAGCTTCTTTTCCATATAAAATTCCGGTACCTGTAGGACCACATATTTTATGTCCTGAAAACACATAAAAATCGCAATCTAATGCTTGTACATCCGGTTTCAAATGCGGTACCGCTTGTGCTCCGTCAATCAAAATGGCTGCGCCAAATTCATGCGCTTTATCAATCATATATTTTATTGGATTGAGTGTTCCCAAAGCATTCGATATATGATTTAATGTTACCATTTTAGTTTTATCGGAAAGTAATTTGTCAAATTCTGAAAGAATCAAATCTCCATTTTCATCCATTGGAATCACCCTTAAAATAGCACCTGTTTTTTCACATAACATTTGCCAAGGCACAATATTTGAATGGTGCTCCAATGCAGAAACCAAAACCTCATCACCCGGTTTCAAAAAGGACGCAAAGCCATTGGCAACCATGTTAATGCCGTGCGTTGTTCCTGAAGTAAATAGCACTTCGTGAGCAAATTTTGCGTTAATATGTTTTTGGATTTTCCCTCTTGAAGTCTCATAAGCATCTGTTGCTAATTGACTTAAAGTATGAACCCCACGATGAATATTAGCATTAATTTCCTGATAATATTTGGAAATGGCATCAATAACCACTTGCGGTTTTTGGGAAGTAGCGCCATTATCAAAATAGACCAATGGTTTCCCATTTACCTTTTGAGAAAGAATAGGAAAATCGGCACGAATAGTATCAATATTAAAACTCATTTTTATTTATTTAAGTCAAAAACATCATAAAGACTACAAATCGAATCCCAATTTAACTCCTAATTTAGTAGCGATAATTTTGGTAATTCGTTGTTTCAATTCAGGAATTTTGATGCTCTCAATCACTGCGTTTGAAAAGGCATACATCAATAATGCTTTGGCTTCTTTCTTAGGAATTCCACGTTGTTGCATGTAAAACATAGCGGTTTCGTCCAATTGCCCAATCGTACAACCGTGGGAACATTTTACATCATCTGCAAAAATTTCCAATTGTGGTTTGGCATTAATTGTTGCTTTATCGCTTAATAGTATATTGTTGCTTTTTTGAAATGCGTTGGTTTTTTGCGCTTCCTTTTCTACAAATATCTTCCCATTAAAAACTCCTGTGGAACGATCTGAAAAGATTCCTTTATAATCTTGGTGGCTTTCGCAATTTGGTGTCGAATGCTGAACTAATGTATAATGATCTACATGTTGCTTGTCGCCAATGATGGTAATCCCGTTTAAATTACTTACAATTCGTTCTCCAAAATGATAGAAATTCAAGTTGTTTCTAGTTAAATTTCCGCCAAACGAAAACGTGTTTACAGAAACGTTGGTTTCTTGTTTTTGAGAAACATAAGTATTATCAATTAAGTTGGCCTCTAAATTATCATTTTGAATTTTATAATAATCTACTATGGCT
>CALPMA020000030.1 GCA_943324545.2 Chitinophaga pinensis | reverse complement strand
TGCATCCGATACTTGTTGGATCTTACTCATTATTTAGATTTTAACTTTTATAACTATTTTTCTTATTTCGCCTTCGCCAATCATCGGTGCGTGAACGTCTTCTGGGTAAAAAATCCCAAATTGGTTGTCCGTTAATTGGAAATACATATCAGGGCTATCATTAAAAAAACGAACGTCTTTCTCGGGATTGTAATCACCGTTGGGTTGTACGCATTTTTCTCTTGGTTTCCATCCGATGGTTTCTAAACCGCTTACGCAAATTTGGATATCGATGTTTTTATCATGACATTCAAATTTTTCTAGGCTCACTGTTTGGGTTTTACCATTTCCAACGCTGACGATCATTTTGAGGCCTTCGCTAATATCTGAAACGCCTACAGGTAAATTCGCCAAGTCTTGTTTTTTGATATAATCAAATGCTTGTACAAATAATGGATTTAGACTTGTGTATTTCGATGCGTTAGCTAAGGTATCTATTATCATAAGTTTTTGTTTTGTTTTGTTTTTGTCTTTGTCTTCTTACCTTGCAACTCTACCAGAAGCATCGCCTCCCATCAGTTTGTTTACTTCATCCACCGTAACTAAGTTGGCATCTCCTTTTATCGTGTGTTTCAAGCAAGAAGCAGCTACTGCAAAATCCAATGCGTTTTGGTCGTTATCAGGATAGGTTAGTAATCCGTAAATTAATCCTCCCATAAACGAATCACCACCACCTACTCTATCAACGATATCGGTAATTTGGTATTGACGGGTTTGTAGCATTTGTTTTCCATCGTATAACACTCCAGCCCAAGTATTGTGTGAAGCTGAAATCGATCCTCTTAAAGTGGTGATTACTTTTTTGGCTCTTGGGAATTTTTTCATCATTTGTTGGCAAACCGATAAAAATGCTTCTGCTTTAACATCGTGTCCGTGAGTTTGAACTGCGACTCCATCCGGTTTGATTCCAAAGTGCATTTCGGCATCTTCTTCGTTACCTAAAATCACATCGCAATACGATGTTAATTCGGTCATGATGGCTTCACGATCGCCACCATATTTCCATAATTTGGCTCTGTAATTTAAATCGGTAGAAATAGTAACTCCTAATTTGCTAGCTGCTTTAACTGCTTCAAGACAAGCATCCGCAGAACTTTGAGATATTGCTGGGGTAATTCCAGTCCAATGGAACCATTCAACTCCTTGAAAAACTGCTTCCCAATTGATCATTCCTGGTTGGATTTCCGACATCGATGAGTGGGCTCTATCATAAACCACTTTACTTCCTCTAGAAACCGCACCTGTTTCAAGGAAATAAATCCCCAAACGATCACCGCCCCATACAATTTTATCAACTCCAACACCTCTTTTTCGCATCTCCATCATCGCGCATTCTCCAATATCATTCTTTGGTAAACGAGTTATAAAATCAACTGGAATTCCATAATTAGCTAATGAAACCGCTACGTTTGATTCTCCTCCTCCATATACAACATCAAAATTATCTGCTTGTGAAAATCTTAAAAATCCTTGTGGTGCTAATCTTAACATAATCTCACCAAATGTTACTACTTTTTTTGACATGTTTTTAAATTATTATAGTTTGTTGTTTGTTTAAAGTTAAATATAAAAAACTATTCGTGCACGTACACGTAATTGCAAAACTAATTAAAAAAAATTAATAATTACTTTATTTTTTATAAATTTGAATAATAAAATAATTATTATAAATAAGAAATCTTTAATTTAAATTTAGAGCCATTATAACTATTAAAAAAATCGCAGAGCTTGCTAATATATCTGTTGGCACAGTAGATAGAATTCTTCATAATCGTGGTCAAGTTTCTCAAGAAAATATTGACATAGTTAATGCTATAGTTAAACAATACGGCTATAAAAGAAATATTTACGCCAGTAATTTAGCATTTAATAAAAAGTATAAAATTGCCGTTTTCTTACCCCAACATGAAGGATTAGAATATTGGTTAGGTCCTTTATTGGGAATAAAAAAAGCAGCTGAGGAATTTGAACGATTTGGTATAAAAATGGAATACATTAATTACAAATACAATTCAGCAGCATTTAAAAAAATAGCCCAAAAAGTTCTAGAAGGAGAATATGACGGATTGCTTTTTGCACCAATTTTTCATGATGAATCGGTATTATTTTTAAAGGAATTTAAAAAGAAGAATGTGCC
The DNA here is from genome assembly GCA_943324545.2 of Chitinophaga pinensis. GTDB lineage: Bacteria > Bacteroidota > Bacteroidia > Flavobacteriales > Flavobacteriaceae > Flavobacterium. Next base: position 16,291 of record CALPMA020000030.1, on the reverse strand, counting down.
AATAGTTATGATCGATTCTAATATTTCTGAAATTAAAGGATTAAATTACATTGGTCAGGATGCTTATCAAAGTGGCTATTTAGCAGGTAAATTAATCAGTTTTGGAGTAAAATCAGACAATAATGTACTGATCATAAAAATTACTCGAGAAATAGAAACTACTTCTGTTTATTTACAGAGAATTAAAGGTTTTCAATCTTTTTTTGAAGAAAATAAAGAGTTGTCAAATTATAAATTTTCTGAAATTAGTATTAAAGATTCAGAATATAAAAAACTCTCAAAACAAATGTTTAATGGAATTAATAGCATTTTTGTTCCCAACTCCCGTGTTTATATAGTTGCTAAATTTATCAAAGAAAATGATTTAAATGACATTCGAGTGGTTGGTTATGATTTATTGAAGAATAATTTAGAGTACTTGAACGATGGAAAAATTGATTTTTTAATTAACCAAAAACCCGAAGATCAAGGTTATTTAGGAATAAGTCATCTATACAAAAAACTGGTATTAAAAGAAGAAATCGAAATCACCAATTATATTCCGCTCGAGATTATTGTTAAAGAAAATGCTGGTACTTTAAAAAATAGTATTTCGTCTAATTTAAATTTAAATTCCAATTAATAATCCATTATTTTAGTTTTATAATCTATTAATTTCAAAATATAAACTATAAAATTTAATATAGGATAACTTTATTTATATTTGTATTTAATTAATAAACCATTAAGTATGGAAGAATGTATATCAGTATTTGATATGCTTAAAATCGGTGTGGGCCCTTCAAGTTCGCATACTTTAGGTCCATGGAGAGCAGCAGAAAGATTCCTGAAGGAATTAAAAGACAGTAATTTATTTGAAATAACAAATCGAATTCAAGTTGATTTATATGGTTCATTATCATTAACAGGAAAAGGCCACGCAACCGATTACGCAATAATGTTAGGATTAAGTGGTCAAGATCCTGAATATATTCCTATTGAAAATATTTCAAAAATTACAAAATCAATTATTGAAAATGATCAGATTATTTTAGGAAATGAATTAATTATTTCATTTAAATTAAATCGAGACATCATATTCAACAAGGAATTTCTTCCATTTCATGCTAATGGATTGATATTTACAGCTTATTTAAAAGACAATTCAAACTATTCCTCGACATTTTATTCAATTGGAGGTGGATTTGTAGTAAAAGAAGAGAGAATTAACGCAAAGAAAAAATTGGAGATAAAATGTACCTTTCCATTCCAAGTTTCTAATGCTTCACAACTACTAGAGTATTGTACTATTGAAAATAAGAAAATTTCAGAAATCGTGTTTGAAAATGAAAAGTCAATGCGTTCTGAAGAAAAAATTGATAGTGAATTGATTCGTATTTGGGAAACCATGTTAGAATGCATGTATATTGGTTGTCATTCAGAAGGTATTTTACCAGGCGGACTAAATGTTAGAAGAAGAGCATTTGATATGCATCAAAATTTAATAGGTTTAGCCAACTACGATTCACCACAATCATGGCTTGGTACCATTAGAAAAACAGAAGTAAAATTCCGACAAATATTAAAATGGGTAAGCTGTTTTGCACTTTCGGTTAATGAAGTAAATGCAGCTTTAGGTCGAGTGGTTACAGCACCAACAAATGGCAGTGCTGGTGTTGTGCCCGCAGTATTAATGTATTATTTAGTAATTGAAAATCACCACGCAGGCGAAAAAGAAATAAAACAATTTTTAATGGTTGCTGGAGAAATCGGAAGTATTTTCAAAAAAGGATCTACAATTTCAGCTGCAATGGGCGGATGTCAGGCCGAAATTGGAGTTTCATCAGCAATGGCGGCAGCCGCTTTATGTGAATTAATGGGAGGAAGTCCAGATCAAGTTTTGATGGCTGCCGAAATTGCAATGGAACATCATTTAGGAATGACGTGTGATCCCGTGGGGGGCTTAGTTCAAATTCCATGCATTGAGAGAAATACAATGGGAGCCATAAAAGCGATAAATGCTGCCGAATTAGCATTGGAAACCGATCCGAAAAATGCAAAAGTTCCCTTAGATAAGGTTATTGATACTATGTGGCAAACCGCTCAAGATATGAATAATAAATATAAAGAAACTTCTGAAGGTGGACTAGCAATTGCTGTTAACTTTGCAGATTGTTAGTTAAAAGCGAAACGTTTAATTGGTTATTTGCTTATTTTTGCAACCACAATCTAAGAAAATTACAATAAATAAATCAACAATGTCAGTAGCCAAAAAAGATTACAAAAGAATTACAACGAAATCACTAATAGAAATGAAATCTAATGGTGAAAAAATTTCAATGCTAACTGCCTATGATTATACTATGGCAAAAATTGTTGATACTGCTGGAATTGATGTAATACTTGTAGGTGATTCAGCATCAAATGTCATGGCGGGTCATGAAACTACTTTACCTATTACTTTAGATCAAATGATTTACCATGCATCAAGTGTGGTTCGAGCTATTGAAAGAGCACTAGTTGTTGTTGATTTACCATTTGGAAGTTATCAATCGGATCCAAAAGAAGCACTTCGCTCTTCAATAAGAATAATGAAAGAAAGTGGAAGCCACGCTGTAAAATTAGAAGGTGGACATGAAATAAAAGATTCAATAAAGAAAATATTAAATGCCGGAATTCCTGTAATGGGGCATTTGGGATTAACACCGCAATCTATCTATAAATTTGGTAGTTATACCGTTCGTGCTAAAGAAGATGAAGAAGCTGAAAAATTAATTGAAGATGCCAAAATGCTTGAAAAATTGGGTTGTTTTGCATTAGTTTTAGAAAAAATACCAGCCCATTTAGCTGCTAAAGTTGCAAAAAGTATTTCTATTCCAGTTATTGGCATTGGTGCTGGAGCAGATGTTGATGGCCAGGTACTTGTAATTCATGACATGCTAGGAATGAACAATGAGTTTAGCCCGAGATTTTTAAGAAGATACTTGAATTTATATAAAGAAATGACTGATGCAATTGGACAATATGTAAAAGATGTAAAATCTAGTGACTTTCCAAATGCTAACGAACAATATTAACCTAGATATTATAGTTTTAGTTATTTTAAATGAAAATAATTTCTGATAAAAACAACCTTCAGGTGCTCCATGAAGATAATCATATAATTGTGATTAATAAGCGCGTGGGAGATATCGTTCAAGGTGATAAAACAGGAGATAAACCACTTTCAGAGGTTGTTAAAGAATATATTAAAGAAAAATATAAAAAGCCCGGAGAAGTCTTTTTAGGAGTCATTCATCGTTTGGATCGGCCAACAACTGGAATTGTAATTTTTGCGAGAACTAGCAAAGCCCTTATTAGAATGAATGAACTTTTTAGCAATCGAGAAACACAAAAAACATATTGGGCAATTGTAAAAAACAAACCCGAAAATTCTGAAGACAATTTAGTACATTATTTAAAAAGAAATGAAAAAAATAATACTTCAAAAGCGCATATTAAAGAAGTTCCCGGAAGTAAATTGGCCAATTTAGATTATAAAATAATAGCTTCATTACAAAACTATTATGCTCTAGAAATAAATCTATACACAGGAAGACATCATCAAATTAGGGCACAATTATCAGCCATTGGTTCACCTATAAAAGGTGACTTAAAATACGGATTTAACAGAAGCAATAAAGATGGAGGTATTCATCTTCATTCCAGAAAATTAGTTTTTATACACCCAGTTTCCAAAGAAAATATTGAAATAATTGCCTCTACTCCAAAAGATTCAATTTGGAACACGATTTAAAATAAAATTACCTAACTTTATTCAATTAAATTTTAAAACTATGAAAAAAACACATTTATTTTTAGCGTTATTAGTATCAATTTTTAGCTATTCCCAAGATCACTTTTCAGGAATTACTACATCAAAAAGAGTTGGTGTTTTAAATATTGGATTAAATCCTTCTGAATTAGCCAATTTAAATAATCATTTTGAGATTCAGTTATTCTCTTCTAGTTTTAATGTATCAAACAATAAAATCGGTTTCAATGATATTATGAACGGTAATAATTTAGAGAGTATATTATTTAATGGAACTGAGCCTGTTAACTTCAACTTAGATACTGAAATAGTTGGTCCTGGATTTGCAATAAAGCTTTTGAATTGGGGATTTGCAGTTACTTCAAAAGGGTATGTAAAAGCCAATATTATTGATGTTGATCCAAATTTAGGTTCAGCTCTAACAAATGGTGTTTTAAGCTCTATAAGCAGTGGTACGGCATTAATTTCAAGTAATACCAATCAAAGAATGAACGCAACAACTTGGGGAGAAATTGGTTTTTCTGCAGCTCACAAAATATTTGAAAATAAAAAAAATAAAATCAATGCAGGTGTAACATTTAAACTACTTTTCCCAGGGTCTTATGCCAATGTTGGTTTGGATAAATTTCAAGGAAGAATAACTAATAACTCAGGTAATTTATTACTTACAAATGCAACAGCAAATTTAAATATTGCTTATTCTGGAAATCTAGGAAGTGATTTTACGAATGTCAATGATTATACTAATTCCTTATTTGGAAATCTTCAAGGTGTTGCAACTGATATTGGAGTAGATTATCAATTACTTGGCTCAAATAATAACTATAAAGTTAAAATAGGTGCTTCAATTAAAAATATTGGAAGTATGACATTTAAATCTTCTTCCAATTATTCTACGAATTACTCTTTATCAATTCAAGGAAATAATTCATTTAATTTAAATCAGTTTCAAAATACTAATGGTGTGAATGATATTGAAAGAACATTGATAAACAGTGGGTATTTAAATACAACCACACCTACAAATACAGATTTTAATGTAAAGCTACCAACTACTTTTAATTTATATACTGATATTAAAATTGCATCAAAATTTAGCGTTACGCTCTTTACTCAACAAAAAATAAACAGCAATAGCAATAACGATCAAATTATATCACAAAATATATTATCAATAACACCAAGAATTTCATTAGGCATTTTTGAAGCGTATTTGCCTATTGCAAATAATGAAATTTCAGGAACAACTGGAGGTTTCGGATTTAGATTAGGTGGATTTTTCTTTGGCTCAAACTCAATATTAACTTCAATTACAAGCGATACTAAACAAGCTGATTTTTACACTGGTTTCCGTTTAGGAATACTATAAATAAATTAAAAAATGGATTTTAAATCAAATATACTTTTTAGAATAGAAACCTTAAAAAGGTTATTATTGACTATTGAGGAAAATGAAAAAGTTATAATCGAAGCTTTATATAAAGATTTTAAAAAACCAGAATTTGAAGCGGTTTTAACCGAAACCAATTATGTAATTGGTGATTTAAGACAAACAATTAAGAATTTAAAATGCTGGGCAAAACCTAAAAGAGTGCTGCCTTCAATATTAAATTTTCCATCTAGCGATTATATTTATAGTGAACCCTATGGAAAAGTTTTAATAATTTCTCCTTGGAATTATCCATTTCAGCTAGCGATATGTCCTTTGATAGCAGCTGTTGCGGCAGGAAATTCTGTAGTTTTAAAACCCTCAGAATTAACACCAAACACATCCCGTATAATTACCGATATTATTTCCAAGGTATTTACTAAAAATCATGTGGAAGTAATTGAGGGCGGAGTTGAAGTTTCTCAAAATCTACTATCTCAAAAATGGGATTATATATTTTTCACAGGAAGTGTAGCTGTTGGCAAAATTGTTGCTAAAGCTGCAGCTGAATATATGACGCCGGTTACATTAGAATTAGGTGGAAAAAACCCTTGTATTATTGATGAAACAGCAAACATTAAATTAGCTGCCAAAAGAATTGTTTGGGGAAAATTTATAAATGCAGGACAGACTTGTATAGCTCCAGATTATTTATTAGTTCAAAAAAAGATAAAATCAGAATTAATTGAGCAATTAAAGCATGAAATTACAAATGCCTATTCCGATAATCCTGAATTATCACCAGATTATACTCGCATTGTTAATGTTAAGAATTGGGAGCGTTTAAATAAATTAATTGAATCCGAAAAAATAGTATTTGGAGGTCAAAACAACCAAGATGATTGTTACTTGGCTCCTACTCTTATTGACGAGACTTCATATGATAGTCCAGTTATGAAAGAAGAAATATTTGGACCTATTTTACCAATATTATCTTTCGAAAATGAAACAGAGTTGGATGCTATTATTACAAAATATGAAAAACCATTATCGCTTTATGTGTTTACCACAAAAAACAATTTTGCAGAAAAAATAATTCAGAAATTTTCATTCGGTGGTGGTTGCATTAACGATACAGTAATACATTTTTCCAATAATAGATTGCCTTTTGGAGGAGTTGGTCATTCTGGAATTGGTGCCTATCACGGAAAAATGAGTTTTGATACTTTTTCACATAAAAAAGCAATTGTAAAAAAGTCAAATTGGTTAGATTTACCAATGAGATATGCACCTTATAAAGGAAAACTTACTTTAATTAGAAAAATATTAAAATGGCTTTAAGCATTAAAACCAATTGCGTTTTTTAAAATAGTAAACCATGCCAATTACTATTGAAAACATTGCTGCAATTACTATATAATAACCGTATGGGTTTTTCAATTCTGGCATATTTTCAAAATTCATACCATAAACACCTACTATAAAAGTTAACGGAATAAAAATTGCCGATATAACCGTAAGTGTTTTCATTACCTCATTCATTTTATGATTTTGAGAAGAAAAAAAGAAGTTGGACGCACTATCTAGTGTCACCATATCATCATCTATTTGATCCAAAAGCTCTAAACTTTTTTGATGTAATCGGGAAAAAAAGCTAAAATTTTCATGAGCAATAGCATTAAAAACATCATCGTCTTTAATACTTTTGATTGAATATAAAGAATCACGCAAAGGAATAATAGAACGTTTTAAAAAATTAAAATTATCTCTATGTTTCTCGATTTGGACTAAAATTAAAGGATTCGTGCTCGTTTTAGATAAATTAATTAGTAATTCCACTTTGTTCTCTTCAGCTTCAATAGTGATATAAAAATTCTCCATTATTGCGTCAAGCAATAAGAATAACAGATAGTCGGCTTTTTTGGTCCTTACTATTCCAGAATGCGTTCGAATTCTTTCCCGAATGTGTGTAAAAAAATCACTTCTCTTTTCTTGAAATGAAACTAAAATACCTTCTTTAATTAAAAAACTAACTTGTTCTACAGAAATATTATCTGAGTTTTCTGTTGGAAGTAACGATTTAATATTAAAAAAAAGTAAATCATTTAGTTCGTCAAGTTTTGTTCTTCGAGTTGTATTTAAAATGTCCCCCAAAATAAAATTATCAACTTCTAAATAAGTTCCAATCGATTTAATGAGCTCAATATCATTTAAACCATGAATATTCAACCAATTTATCTTATTTAAATCGAGAGTTTCTGAAAATTTTTTGATATTGAAATCAGGATATTCAGTCAAATCTTCATCATTATAAACAAATAATTGCATTTGAGTTTGCAGTTCTTTATGAACTCCTGTATACTCCAAAATTGAAGATTGAACTTTTCTACTTTTTTTATATTTAATTTTTCTCACAATGTCTAATTTTGTCTAAATTTAAGAATTATTCCAAAAATCGGAGTAGTTTTACTTAAAATCATTTTATGAAAATTATAATCATCAATATTAAAGAACTAGTTCAAGTTCGAGAAAATGAAATTTTAAAAGTCTCGGGAGCAGAAATGAATAAGTTACCGACTATTAAAAATGCTTATTTGTTGATTGAAAATGATCATATTGCAGATTTTGGCGAAATGAAGAATTGCCCTTCTATTAACATTGATACAACAATTGATGCAAGAGGAAAAATGGTGCTACCAACTTGGTGTGATAGCCATACTCACATTGTATATGCTGGAAATCGTGACCAAGAATTTGTTGATCGAATAAACGGAATGTCCTATGAGGAAATTGCAAACAGAGGAGGTGGAATTTTAAATTCAGTAAAAAAATTAAACGAAACTTCCGAGGAAGAACTTTACAATCAGTCCAAAAACCGATTGGAAGAAATAATGAAATTGGGCACTGGGGCGATAGAAATAAAATCGGGATACGGATTGTCTTTTGAAGGGGAATTAAAAATGTTACGTGTAATTCAAAAATTAAAGACACATTATCCAATTGAAATTAAGGCTACTTTCCTAGGAGCACATGCATTTCCAACTGAATACAAGGAAAATCACCAAGGATATATAAATACAATTATTAATGAAATGCTTCCAGTAATTAACAATGAAAAACTAGCTGATTTTATTGATGTTTTTTGTGAAACAGGTTATTTTTCTGTTTCCGAAACGGAACAAATTATGATAGCTGGAAAGAAATTTGGACTAAAACCTAAAATACATGTAAATCAATTTAATGCCATTGGAGGTGTAAAGGCAGCAGTTATGAATAGGGCACTTTCGGTTGACCATCTTGAAATAATGAATGATGAAGATATAGAAATATTGAAAAATACGGAAACAATGCCCGTTGCATTACCTGGCTGTTCTTACTTTTTAGGAATTCCCTATACACCAGCTCGTAAAATTATTGAAGCAGGACTTCCATTAGCTTTAGCTAGCGATTTCAATCCGGGTTCTTGTCCATCAGGAAACATGAATTTTGTAGTTGCAACTGCCTGTATAAAAATGAAAATGACTCCTGAGGAAGCCATTAATGCTGCCACAATAAATGCTGCATTTGCAATGGGTATATCCAAAACTCATGGAAGTATAACTATTGATAAAAAGGCAAATTTAATTATTACCAAACCCTTAAATTCAATATATGAATTGCCATATGCTTTTGGGAGTAACCAAATTGATTCAGTAATAATTGAAGGTAAAATTGTAAAATAAAAAAAGGGAAATGTAATAACACAAATCCCAATTAATTAATTACTTCCTAATAATTTATTTCAAGGTAAAAGTATTGCTAGAAACCAATTGACCATTATCAAAAACATTCACATAAAACGTGCCTTTTTCAATTTTATCAGAAGGAATGTTTTGTACTAAATCTATTGTTTTATTAAGATATTTTACATTTGCAATATAACTGTAGGTTAATAATTTATCATCAAAACGTTCTGTTTGACGATCACCCATAACATTATTTTTGCTATCAATAACTTGAATATAATATTTTCTATCGCCAGATTTTGCTATTGAATTTTCTGCAATTGTAAAACTCACTTTAATTACATCTGCACGACTTGCTTTATCGGTTGCAATTTCTTTACCTGAACTCCTTACTATGAAAGCAGTAGTTTTTAAATTTACAATTGTAAGTTTAGAACCTTTTTCAACTGTTTTATTTAAGTTTTCATTTTGACCAGATAATTCTATATTTGTCTTTTTTGATTCGTCAAGAACTAAAATAGTACTGTCTCTTTGAACTTTTAATACAGTATTATCTTTCTTTAAAGTTTCATTTTCCGCAACTAAACCTTTCATTTTTGATTCTAAGGCCAAATATTGCTTTTTAAATTTAGCTACATCGCCATTTGAATGCTTTAAGCTCTCCATTAAAGCGAGCACTTTATCTCTTTCTGCAATTAATTCGTCAGAGATAGAAGTGTTTTCAGCTATTGCATTATCATATCTAGTTTTAAGATCATTTAAATCTTTAAGTACTTGATCTTTATCAGATAATGTAGCGGTTAATTTAGTTTCTGTAGAATTAATATCTGTAGTTAATTTGTAAATATATACTAAGCTTAAAGCAAATAGTACAGACAATACTATAATTAATGATTTAAGGCTAGAATAGTTATTTTGATTTTCCATAATGAATATTTTTTTACGAAAATAATAATTTATAATCTAACAACGTAAGTAATTAAATTATATTATTTTTGATAAAACAAATATAGTATGGAAAAATTGGTTCCCTTCACAATTAATGACCTTGCTAAAGTGACCAACTTCAGATCTGGAGAAGTCAAATTTGGCGAAAAAATGTTAACTGTGCCAAAAAATACTGATGCAAGTTTATATTTAATGTCTTGCGAAGCAAAATTTGTATTATTTGGTATTCCCGAAGATATTGGAATTAAAGCAAATTATGGCCGACCTGGTGCAGCTTCTGCTTGGGAAAGTGCTATAAAAAGTATTGCAAATATTCAACACAATCGTTTTTGTAAAGGAAGCCAACTATTAGTTTTAGGTCAACTAAATGTTAGTGAAGAAATGGCCGAAAGTCAGCATTTGGATTATAATTCAGATAATGATAGAAAAAGGTTAAATCAATTAGTTCATAAAATTGATAAAGAAGTTTCTCATATAGTTTGTAAAATTATAAAAGCGGGAAAAATCCCTGTCATAATTGGTGGAGGGCACAATAATGCCTATGGAAACATTAAAGGTTCCGCCCTAGCCCATGGAAAACCTATTAATGCAATTAATTTTGACGCCCATTCTGATTTTAGAATTTTGGAAGGCAGACACAGTGGAAATGGATTTTCTTATGCTTATGAAGAAGGTTTTTTAAATAGATATTTTATTTTTGGCTTGCATGAAAATTATACTTCCAAGAGTGTATTAGATTCGCTAAAGAAAATCGATGATAGAGTAAAATTTAACACTTACGATGAAATTCAAATAAGAAAACAGAAAAAGTTTGAATCTGAAATGAATGCAGCTCTAGAATTTATTAAAGACGACCGATTCGGAATTGAAATTGACCTTGATGCTATTCCAAATATCGCAAGTAGCGCAATGACTCTAAGTGGTTTTTCAATTGAAAAATTACGACAATTTATTTATTATTTCGGGAACAATCAAAACGCATGTTATTTACATATTTGCGAAGGAGCGCCAGAACTAGGTGAAGAAAAAAATAATCATCTTATTGGAAAATTAATTGGCTACCTTATAACTGACTTTGTAAAAGCTAATTATGAAATCCCCATAAAAGCCCTATAAGTTCCTATCTTATTTTAGATATATTTATTAAAATTTTGAATTCATTTATATAACCTATCTTTGCTAAGAATTTAAGTAATAAATACTGAATTCTAAATTTAAAAATATGTTATTCGAAGATTTATCACTTTCAAAAAGTATCCAAAAAGCCATATATGAATTAGGCTACATAGAAGCAACTCCCATTCAAGAACAATCAATTCCTATCGTTTTGTCTGGAAAAGACATTATCGGCTGCGCTCAAACTGGCACTGGAAAAACAGCAGCTTTTGCTATTCCAATTATTCATCAATTGCACAGAATTATAGGTTCTTCAAAAAAAACAAAACAAATTAGGGCTTTAGTGGTAACTCCTACAAGAGAACTAGCCGTTCAAATTGGTCAAAGTTTTGATGCTTACGCTAAATATACTAACATCACACAATTGACAATATTTGGTGGTGTTTCACAAAATCCTCAAGTTGATAGTTTAAAATCTGGAATAGATATCTTAATAGCAACGCCAGGACGATTATTGGATTTACACAAACAAGGTTTTATTGATTTAGATCATTTACACACTCTAGTTCTTGATGAGGCTGATCAAATGCTAGATATGGGATTTGTAAATGACGTGAAGAAAATTGTAAAACTTACTCCAAAAAACAGGCAGACTTTATTATTTTCGGCTACCATGCCAATCGCTATTCGAGAATTAGCTGAAATGTTTCTTCAGGACCCAGCAAAAATCTCTGTTTCTCCAGTTTCTTCAACAGCAGAAAATGTAGAACAACGCATTTACTTTGTAGAGAAAACCGAAAAAAGAAACCTGTTATACCATTTGATTAAAAATGAAAACTTATCTGATGTATTGGTATTTTCAAGAACAAAACATGGTGCAGATAATGTGGTAAAAGCATTAAGAAAAAATAATATTGCTGCAGAAGCAATTCATGGTGACAAATCTCAAAATGCACGTCAACGTGTTTTAGATGCATTCAAAAATAAAGAAGTTGGTGTACTAGTTGCTACTGATATTGCTGCAAGAGGTATTGATATTGATCAATTACCATTTGTAATTAACTTCGATTTACCAAATATTCCGGAAACATATGTTCATAGAATAGGCAGAACGGGAAGAGCTGGTAACGGTGGGATTGCAATTTCATTTTGTGGAAAAGACGAGCATCCCTATTGGAAAGATATCATGAAATTGATAAAAGTGGATGTTAAAACCATTTCAGATCACCCTTATCCATGGCACAGCGGAAGCCCAGAAACAGCACCTACGACTTCACAGAAAAATTCAAACAGAAGCGGTGAAGCAAATAAATCTAGGAAGTCTTCTAATTCTAAACAAAATAAAAAACGTTGGTATTAATTACCAGTTTTTTTATTTACAATTTCATTTATTTTTAAAGATAATTCTTCTATTTTGAAAGGTTTAACAAAAATAGCGTCAATTCCTGATTCTATTGCTTGTTGTTGAATTTCTTCTTTTGAATAGGCTGTTATTGCAAAAACAGGAGTAAATATTTTATTTTCCCTTATTTTTTTTGTAGTCTCAAAACCGCTAATTTCCGGAAGATTAATATCAGTTAATATTAAATCGAAAGTGTTACTTTCTAAAATATTTAAGGCATCGAATCCATTTTCTACAATTTCTACATTACAATTTAATTTCATTAAAGTCTTTTTTGTTACTAATTGATTGATTTTATTATCTTCAATCAAAAGCACTTTAATTGGGTCGGAAAATTGTTGTTTTAAATTATCTAATTCTTTTAATTTTTCCTTATTATTCTTATTTATAAACTTAATAGTAAAATAAAAAACACATCCTTTACCCAAATCGCTTTCAATTTCAATTTTACTTTCAAACATTTCAATTAAATAATGCACTATTGAAAGTCCAATTCCAGAGCCTTGATAAGGAATCTTATGGTTTTTTAGTTGGACGAAATTATCAAAAATTAATTGATGATCTTCTGGTGCAATACCAATTCCAGTATCTTTAATTTCAAATTTTAAATTAGAATAATCATCGTTATTGTCAATTAAATTAATTTTTAAAGTGATTTCACCTTCATTAGTAAACTTTAAAGAATTATCTAATAAATTAATTAGAATTTGTGCGAGTCTACTACTGTCACCAATTAATAATTTTGGAATATTCGGATCAATATAAAAAGTAATTTTATTGTTGTTTTTGTTATAAATCAAATTTGAAGAACTAAAAATAATATTAACTTCATCAAAAATATTGAATTCATTCTCTTCTAATTTAATTTTTCTACTTTCAAATTTACTCAACTGTAGAACATCATTAACTAAAGATAATAAGTAATTTGCTGAAAACGAAAGTGATTTCATATAATCACTTTTAGCTAATTTAGGATTTTCATCTTTTAAAATTTCAATTATTCCAACAACTCCATATAATGGGGTTCTTAGTTCATGACTTATTGTTGATATAAATTGCGATTTTAAGGTTAGTAACTCCTCTACTTTTTCTTTGGACTCCTCTATTTCTTTATTGGTTTTAATCAAAAATAAATTTGTTTTTTGTTTGAAAAGGTAATTTTTATACAATGACAGCAAAAATAAAACTAGTATTATCGAGATAATGAATAACAAAATTGTTACTTTTTTATTTTGATATATTATTTCTAATTGTTGATTTTTTTCAAACTCAATATGATTAATTTGTTTTTTATACTCGTTCAATACTTCAGTCATGCCAGATTGTTTTTCTACCTGTGAATGCTCTTCTTCATAAAATTTATCTTTCAATAAATTGTATTTTTCCATGTATATGAAAGCATTTGAAAAGTCTTTTTTCTTTGCATACATTCTAGCAATATCATCATATACTTCAGTAATACTACTATTTAAAAATTCGCTAGTGTTATCATTACAAAATTTCAAAGCAGCTTTGTAGTATTGTTCCGATTTAATAAAATCATTTTTATAAGAAAAATAATCTCCAAGAAGTGAATTGTACATGATTTTAGATTCCAAATCATCTTGTTTAAAAACAAATTTTTCGGCAGTCTCTAAAAACCCAAGACCATTATTATAATCTCCAACAGCAAAATAGGCAGAAGCAATATTTAAATTCGCAAACATAATCATGTATTTATCTTCTAATAAATAAACAAAATACAATGCTTTATTATAATGGTAAATCCCTTTTTTGAAATCAATTTTATTGAAACAATAACAATTTGCTAAATTGGTATGTATGGCATATTGCATAAAATTATTTGAAGTTTTATCTACATATTTCAATCCCTTTTGATAGAAAAAAATTGCTTTTTTATAGTCGGAATATTGTTCTAAATTCAAACCAATTAAATTATAAGCTCTAGCTGTTTGCTCAAAATTATCAATCTTTAATGCTTTTTGGAGCGCAGATTTAGCCAAAGCCAATGATTTGTCACATTCTAATTTACTTAAATGTTCTCCGGATTTTGAAATAATTGCTTTGATCTCTTTTACTTGAGGCGATTCAGTTTGTGCAAAATGTAATTGCACAATAAAAAGTAAAAACAAGATAGATATCTTCTTATTCATATAGAAAAATCAGTTATAATAATTACGAATATATAAAACCAAATTCAATTATGTTAAAATGGTAATTATATATTTAAAAAAAGAGACCAAATTGGTCTCTTTAAATTTAATTTCTAATCAATTTTTTATATTTTAATCGTTTTGGTGTTAAATCACCACCCAAGCGTTTCTTTTTATTTTCCTCATATTCGGAAAAACCACCTTCAAAATAATAGACTTCTGAATTTCCTTCAAATGCTAAAATATGAGTACATATTCTATCTAAAAACCATCTGTCATGTGAAATTACCACTGCACATCCAGCAAAATTTTCAAGCCCTTCTTCCAATGCTCGAAGTGTATTAATATCTAAATCATTTGTAGGTTCATCTAATAACAAAACATTACCTTCTTCCTTCAGGGTCATTGCCAAATGCAAACGGTTTCTTTCTCCTCCCGATAACATGGAAACTTTCTTGTTTTGATCGCTACCTCCAAAATTAAATCGGCTTAAATAAGCTCGAGAATTCACTTGGCGTCCACCCATCATTATTAATTCTTGACCGTCAGCAAAATTTTCCCAGATGGATTTATTAGGGTCAATATTAGAATGCGACTGATCTACATATGCAATTTTAACCGTTTCTCCAATTTGAAAATCTCCCGCATCTGATTTTTCTTCTCCCATTATCATTTTGAATATAGTAGATTTACCAGCACCATTTGGACCAATAATTCCTACTATTCCAGCTTGAGGAAGCGTAAAATTCAAATTATCATATAATAACTTATCGCCAAAAGATTTGGCAACACTATTTGCTTCAATAACATTGGTGCCTAAACGAGGCCCATTTGGAATATAGATTTCTAAGTTTTCATCTAATTGTTTTTGATCTTCATTTAAGAGTTTATCGTAATTCTGTAAACGTGCTTTTTGTTTAGTTTGACGACCTTTTGATCCTTGTCGAACCCAATCCAACTCGCGTTCCAATGTTTTTCTACGTTTAGAAGCCACTTTTTCTTCTTGTGCCATTCTCGTTGATTTTTGGTCCAACCAAGAAGAATAATTTCCTTTCCAAGGAATACCCTCACCTCTATCCAATTCTAAAATCCAACCCGCAACATTATCCAAGAAATAACGGTCGTGAGTAACCGCAATCACGGTTCCAGAATATTGAGCTAAATGTTGTTCTAACCAAAGTACGCTTTCCGCGTCCAAGTGATTCGTTGGTTCATCTAACAATAAAATATCGGGCTGTTTTAAAAGTAATCTACACAATGCTACACGTCGTCTTTCACCACCTGATAAATTTTTAATCGGTGTATCGCCTTCTGGAGTTCGAAGTGCATCCATAGCAATTTCAAGTTTCGTATCTATTTCCCAAGCTCCAAGAGCATCAATTTTGTCTTGCAAATCAGCTTGACGATCCATCAATTGCTGCATTTTGTCTGCATCTTCATAGACTTCAGGCAAACCAAAACTATCATTAATTTGATTAAATTCATCTAAAACTGCCATGGTTTCCGCAACCCCTTCTTTAACAATTTCAATAACTGTTTTGGTGTTGTCTAGAATTGGTTCTTGCTCTAAATAACCAACAGTATAACCAGGTTGAAAAACTACATCACCTTGAAAATTTTTATCTACACCTGCAATGATTTTTAATAATGATGATTTTCCTGAACCATTTAGTCCAAGAATACCAATTTTAGCTCCATAAAAGAAGCTTAAATAGATGTTTTTTAATACTTGTTTATCACTACTTGAGTAAGTTTTACTCAATTTCTGCATTGAAAAAATTACCT
>CALPMA020000029.1 GCA_943324545.2 Chitinophaga pinensis | reverse complement strand
CTTCATTTTCAATCAATTTGTGCAAAGATAAAATTTAATGTTGATTTGTTGATTTGTTTATTCGGTAATTCGAAAAAAAATATGTTTCCTACTTCCTATTTTGTACTTTCGTGCTATGATATTAATAACTGGCGCAACGGGTTTAGTAGGTTCTCATTTGGCTTTGCAATTGCTTGAAAATGGAGAGAAAATTCGAGCTATATATAGAAATGAAGCTTCTATTTTGGCTACGAAATCCCTATTTGAATTGTATAAAAAAATCTATTTGTTTGAAAAAATCGAATGGATTCAAGCTGATATTACTGATATTCCCTCCTTAGAAATCGCATTCGCAAATATTGATTGCGTATTTCATTGTGCCGCGTTAATTTCATTTGACCCAAATGATGAAGATTTACTAAGGAAAACAAATATTGAAGGAACTGCGAATATTGTGAATCTTTGCCTTACTCATGGTGTAAAAAGAGTAGGTTATGTGAGCTCAATTGCCGCATTGGGTGATTTGAAGGAACACGAAACAATTATCACTGAAGAAACTGAATGGAATCCTGAAAAACACCATAGCGATTATGCTATTTCAAAATATGGTGCTGAAATGGAAATTTGGCGAGGCCAACAAGAAGGACTTCAAGTGATGGTTATCAATCCTGGGATTATTTTAGGTCCTGGATTCTGGAAAAAAGGCAGCGGAAAACTTTTTACGGCCGTAGCCAATGGATTAAAATTCTATACAAAAGGAACTTCTGGCTTTGTATCGGTTATCGACGTGGTGAATTTATTGATTATGGGGATGTCTAAAATCGATGAAAAGGAAAACGGCCAACGCTATGTCGCCATTGAAAACAATTATTCTTACGAAACTATCTTTAATGAAATTGCCTATGCTATGGATGTTGAAAAACCAAAATTCTATGCTGCTTATTGGCAAACAGAAATAGCTTGGAGATGGAATTGGCTAACATCAATTCTATTGAATAAAAAAAGAATGATTTCGAAAGAAACTATGCGCTCAAGTCACCAATTGGATTTTTATTCTAATGAAAAAGTAAAAAATAAATTTGATTACCAATTTATGAATGTGAATTCCTATATTTCTGAAATTTCGACATTTTATAATAAATAGGAGCTACTTGACAGGCTTAGGTGGCGGAGAAGAATTTTGTTTTTTGGATAATTCCATTTGGTTATCGATTTTTTTGTTTACCGCATCAAAAATTTCCTTGTATTTATTTACATTTGAAGCATAATATTTATCGCTATTGGCAAACTGAAGGCTATCTACATTGTATTTTTTATAAATATAGGTATTTGGATTGATCTTATTTGTCTCTAAAACTACGGTGGTTTGTGATTTCATGGCTTCTAAAACGGTAATATCAAACAAAATATTAACCATTTTATCTTGATCAATTAAATTGTCAGGCTTTTCAATTGGGGCATTTTGGCAATTCCCAAATAATGCAAAACAGAAGAATAAAACACTTAATTTTTTCATATTTGAAATAAATAAAATATTAACGATCAAACAATAATCTTTTTCCACGACGAATATCTTTCACTTTAAAATTGTGATATACCAATTCGCCATTTACAAAAGTATGGGTAATTCTTGATCTAAATGTATAATCTTCAAATGGAGACCAACCACATTTCGCAAAAATATTATCTTTATTTACTGTCCAAGGCAATCCCGAGTTTACAATAGCCAAATCAGCATAATAACCCACTTTTACGAATCCTCTTTTTTCAATTTTAAATAGAATTGCAGGATTATGGGCCATCTTTTGCACGATTTTCTCCACTGAAATTTTCCCCTGAAGGTAAGCCTCAAACATTGCAACAACTGCATGCTGCACCAATGGTCCGCCCGAAGGAGCCTTTAAATAGGGCTGTTGCTTTTCTTCTAAAGTGTGAGGGGCGTGATCTGTAGCAATCACATCAATTCTATCGTCTAGCAAAGCTTCCCAAAGTGCATTTCGGTCGTTTTCTGTTTTTACGGCAGGGTTCCATTTGATAAAATTACCTTTGGTATCATAGTCTGCATTGGTAAACCAAAGATGATGAATACAAACTTCAGCAGTAATTTTCTTTTGTTCCAATGGGATTTTATTAGTAAATAAATCCATTTCTTTCGCAGTAGAGAGATGGAAAATGTGCAATCTCGCTCCTGTTTTTTTTGCCAATGCAATAGCCTTTGAAGAAGATAAATAACACGCTTCTTCACTTCGGATTAAATGGTGCGCTTGAACTGGAACCTCCTCGCCATATTGAGCCTTAAACTTTTCTAAATTGTTTTTAATGGTCGTTTCGTCTTCACAATGAACGGCGATAAGCAAAGGCGTACTTGAAAAAATACGCTCCAAAACTTCTTCGTTATCCACCAACATATTTCCAGTTGAGGAACCTAAAAATATTTTTATTCCAGCAACGTTTTTAGGGTTTGTTTTTAAAACTTCAGCTAAATTATCGTTGCTAGCGCCCATCATAAAAGAATAATTTGCGAAAGAATTGTTCTCCGCGATTTGGTATTTTTCTTCTAAAATTTCTTGGGTTAACGCATTGGGAATGGTATTGGGTTGCTCAATAAATGAGGTAATACCTCCGGCAACAGCAGCTCTAGATTCTGATTCAATATCTCCTTTGTGAGTCAATCCTGGTTCTCTAAAATGAACTTGATCATCGATAGCGCCTGGAATTAAGAAATTTCCCTCGGCATCAATTATTTTACAATCGGAAGATTTCGCACTTATAAAATCAGCAATTTCAACTATAAATTCATTTTCTATTAATACATCGCCTTCAAAAATTGATCCTTCATTTACAATTTTTGCGTTTTTGATTAAAATCCTATTCATCGTTTATTGCTTATAATCTATTAAATAATTGGCGCATTCTTAGGGAAATAACCCCAAAAATAGCTTCTTTAATTATTGAATTACTCATTTTTGATTGCCCCATAGTTCGGTCGGTAAAAATAATTGGAACTTCAACTATTTTTAATTTTTTACAATAGGCTCTGTATTTCATTTCTATTTGAAAAGCGTATCCTATAAATTTAATTTTATCTAAATTTATAGTTTCCAACACGTTTCTTCGGTAACACATAAATCCTGCGGTGGCATCATGAATTTTCATGCCGGTAATTTTCTTAACATAATAAGAGGCAAAAAACGATAATAAAACACGACTTAATGGCCAATTTACCACATTTACTCCAGTTACATATCTGGAACCAATAGCTACATCCGCACCTTTTTCACAAGCTTGATATAATTTTTCTAAATCGGTTGGATTGTGAGAAAAATCAGCATCCATTTCAAAAATATAATTGTATTCTTTATTCAATGCCCATTTGAAACCAAAAACATACGCAGTTCCGAGCCCTGCTTTTTTTTCTCTATTTTCTAAAAATAATTGATCTTTAAATTCCGATTGAAGTTCCGCCACTTTCGCAGCAGTTCTATCGGGAGAATTGTCATCAACAATGAGAATATGGAAAGATTTATTCAACGAAAACACCGCTCTTATGATGGTTTCAATATTTTCAATCTCGTTATAGGTAGGAATTATAACAACACTATTACTCATAATTATTCTGTCAATTTCACTGCAAAAATAAACTTTTTATGTTTTATGAATCATAATAATACTATAATAAATAAATCCGTTGAAAATTTTAGTAATTTTGTCTCGTTATGATCGAACACATACTACATCCTCGAATAGTTGAAAATAAAGATTGGGCAACCGCTTTGTTTCTTTTTTCATTAGTGTTAATTGCTTTATCAAAATCACTTTTTGAAAATAGATTTAGTGAGTTTATTAAACTAATTGTAACTGATAAATATATAAAAGTTTATAAAGATTCTGGACTTATGATGAGTTGGTTTACCATCTTTTTATTTATTGTTCAAATCGTCTCGTTTTCATTTTTTATCCATCTACTTCTAACGAGTTTTGGTTACATAATTAAAACTGATTGGATTTCATTTATTCAAATATTTACTTTTTTAACTGTTTTCATTTTATCGAAGTACCTTATTGAAAAAATTATAGGTACCGCATTTGATATTGAGGAATTTGTGGAACAATTTAATCTTCAAAAAGTGAGCTACAGAACATTTATTGGGTTATTTCTACTTCCATTTAATTGTTTTTTGTTTTATAACGACACCTTTCCACATAATTTGATGTTGTTTTTTCTATTTATTATATTGATAATCAATGTTTTCACTTATATCTTATCTATAAAAAATTATCAAAACATTCTCTTAGGTAACTTATTTTATTTTATTTTGTATCTTTGCGCACTTGAAATAGCTCCCTACTATTTTATGTATTATTGGTTTACAAAAAATTAGCATATATAGAAAATGTCAAGTATGAAAGTGAAAACAATTTTGGTGTCACAACCGGAACCTAAAGTGGACAATTCCCCTTACTTTGAGTTGCAACAAAAACATAAAGTGAAAATTGATTTCAGGCCTTTTATTCATGTAGAAGGGGTTAATGCAAAAGAAATTAGACTTCAAAAAATTGATTTAAATAATTTCAGCGCTATCATTTTAACAAGCAAGAATTCTGTAGATCATTTCTTCAGGGTAGCTGATGAAATGCGTTATAAAATTCCTGAAGGGTTGAAGTACTTTTGCCAATCGGAAGCGGTGGCTTTTTATTTGCAAAAATATGTAGTTTACAGAAAACGTAAAATCTATGTGGGTCAAAAAGACTTTATAGATTTAACTACATTATTGAAAAAATATAAAGAAGAAAAATTCTTATTGCCAGCTTCAGATCAGTTAAATGCAGAAGCAAAAATTATTCTAGATAATTTAAAAGTGAATTGGACTCAGGCGGTATTTTACAAAACAGTAATGAGCGACTTAACCGATTTATCAGATGTTTATTTTGATATTTTAGCGTTCTTTAGTCCAACTGGTATCAAATCTTTATTCAAGAATTTTCCTGACTTTAAACAAAATAATACTAGAATTGCTGTATTTGGAAGTTCTACTCAAAAAGAAGCTTTAGAACACGGACTTCGAGTGGACATAATGGCTCCTACTCCAGAAGCACCTTCAATGACTATGGCAATTGATAAATATATTGCTAAAGCAAATAAAGAAAAATAATCTTATTTCAAACATAAAAAAAGCTTTCGGTTTCCTGGAAGCTTTTTTTATAGATTAATTAGTCCTACAATTGTGGGCCTGCTTTTATTAAGTTTTTACCTTCTTCGTTATCAGTATATTGAATGAAATTGGTAACAAATAATTGCGCTAAATCAGTCGCCTTGGAATCCCATTCTGAAACATCAGAATAAGTTTTTCTAGGATCTAATATTTCAGAGTGCACGTCTTCTAGTGAAACTGGCACTTCCAAATTAAATATTGGGATTATCTGAGTTTCGGCCTTTTCAATTGATCCGTCAAGGATTCTATCAATTATAGCTCGTGTATTGTGAATGGATATTCTATTTCCTGAGCCATTCCAACCTGTATTAACCATATATGCAGTGGCTTGATGTTGTTCCATTTTCTTAACCAATTCTTTTCCATATTTTGTAGGGTGCAAACATAAAAATGCTTTACCAAAACAAGCTGAAAATGTTGGTTCTGGTTTTGTAACCCCTCTTTCTGTTCCTGCTAGTTTAGCTGTAAACCCAGAAAGAAAATAGTATTTTGTTTGTTCTGGTGTTAGTTTTGAAACTGGCGGCATTACCCCAAAAGCATCTGCTGTAAGGAAAATTACTTTGGAAGCATGTCCTGCTTTTGATATCGGCTTAACAATATTGTGAATGTGATCTATAGGATAAGAAACTCTAGTGTTTTGAGTTACAGAACCGTCTTTGAAATCAATTTTACCATTTACATCAAGTGTAACATTTTCAAGTAAGGCATTTTTAGTAATTGCTCCATAAATATCCGGTTCGTTTTCCTTACTTAAGTCGATAGTTTTAGCATAGCAACCGCCTTCATAATTAAAAACACCTTCATTATCCCATCCGTGTTCGTCATCGCCAATTAACTCTCTTTTTGGATCGGTAGATAACGTGGTTTTTCCTGTGCCTGACAAGCCGAAGAAAATAGCTACATCGCCATTTTTGCCTTTATTTGCTGAACAATGCATTGAAGCAATTCCTTTTAAAGGTAAATAGTAGTTCATCATTGAAAACAATCCTTTTTTCATCTCACCTCCATACCAAGTTCCACCAATTAATTGAATTTTTTCAGTTAAATTAAAGGCTACATAAACATCAGAATTCAAATTATGACTTTTATAATCTTTAAAATTAGTTTTTGAAGCATTCATAACAACAAAATTCGGTTCGCCAAAATTTTCTAATTCTTGGTCTGTTGGTCGGATAAACATATTTTTCACAAAGTGAGCTTGCCAAGCAACCTCCATTATAAATCTAACTTTTAATCTTGAGTTTTCGTTAGCGCCACAAAAAGCATCAACAACATATAATTTTTTGCCAGAAAGCTGTTCGGTAGTTGTGGCTTTCAAAGCATTCCAAGTGTCTTGAGAAATAGCTTTATTATCATTTACGGCTTTATCTGAAGTCCACCAAATAGTATCTTTGGTAATGGCGTCATTTACAATGTACTTGTCTTTTGGAGAACGACCTGTAAAAACACCCGTCATAACATTTACAGCACCCAATTCTGATAATTGACCTTTTTCAAACCCTACCAAATTGGAATTTATTTCTTCATTATATAATAATTCAAATGAAGGATTATAGATTATATTTTTAATATTTTTAATACCATATTTTTCCAACGAAATCGATATAGTAAATTGGCTGTTTTTGTTCATAAAATTTGGCTTTATAATAAATATATATTTTACAAAAGTAAATATTTAAAACAACCTATTTTACATTTTTGACAAAAATTAATGCTTATTTCTGTAGAAATTAACAAATAACCAAAACCAAGCGGTCAAAAATAACAATCCTCCAATTGGTGTTATAAATCCAAAAGGCTTAAAATTGAAAGGTAAGAAGCAATTTAAGGCTAAAAAATATAACGAGCCAGAAAAAAATACAATACCAGATAACGTGGTAATATATATGATTTTTTTGGCTGCATCTGAAATTGCATTTGTAGTTCCAACAAACATTAAAAATAATGCGTGGTACATTTGATATCTAACCCCAGTTTCAAAAATATTGAGCTCTACAACTCCAATCATTTTCTTTAAGGAGTGAGCTCCAAATGCTCCAAATGCAATAGCAACAAATCCTAAAACGGCTGCTGTTTTTATTATTTTATTGTCCATGATCAATTTAAAATGTTACTACAAAAATAAGGCTATATAATTTATGAATAAAAAATTACGCGTTTTAACTTTAAAAATAAAATTCATTTTTTAAGATTACAATAGTTATAAATGTAACAAATTCTTACATTTGTGTTATAAATTTATATATGAGAAATATCTTAATCATTGGAGCTGGAAGATCTGCGTCTTCATTAATTCGGTATTTATTGGATAAATCAGTTGCTGAAAACCTGCACTTAACCATTGGAGATATCTCATTGGATTTAGCCAAAAGAAAAACCAACTCGCATCCTAACGCATCTGCAATTGCTATAGATATATTTGATGAAAATCAAAGAAAAAACGAAATTCAAAAGGCCGACATTGTCATTTCAATGTTGCCAGCTCATTTACATATTGAAGTTGCTAAAGATTGTATCTCTTATAAAAAACACCTCGTTACCGCTTCCTATATAAGCGCCGCGATGCAAAGTTTAGACACTGCAGCCATAGAAAATAATTTGGTTTTCATGAATGAAATTGGCCTTGATCCAGGAATAGATCACATGAGCGCCATGAAAATTATTGAAGAAATTCGTGACAAAGGTGGAAAAATGATCTTATTTGAATCGTTTTGTGGGGGGTTAGTTGCTCCAGAATCGGATAATAATCTCTGGAATTATAAATTCACTTGGGCCCCTCGAAATGTAGTTCTTGCCGGACAAGGTGGCACAGCAAAATTCATACAAGAAGGCACATACAAATACATCCCTTATCAAAAAGTTTTCAGCAGAACCGAGTTTATGGAAGTGGAAGATTATGGAAGATTTGAGGCTTATGCAAATAGGGATTCGCTAAAATACAGAAGTGTTTACGGATTGGATGACATATTGACTTTGTACCGCGGAACTTTGAGAAGAGTTGGTTTTTCGAAAGCGTGGAACATGTTTGTTCAACTCGGAATGACTGATGATTCCTATATTATGGACGATTCCGAGACCATGAATTACCGACAATTCACTAATTCTTTCCTTCCGTATCATCCAACAGATTCTGTAGAAATTAAATTGCGATTGAATTTAAAAATCGATCAAGACGATGTTATGTGGGACAAATTAGTGGAGTTGGATCTTTTTAATCCTAACAAAATCGTGGGATTAAAAAATGCCACTCCAGCCCAAATTTTAGAAAAAATACTTTGCGATAGTTGGACGTTACAGCACGATGATAAAGACATGATTGTTATGTATCACAAATTTGGATATGAAATCAACGGTCAAAAAAAGCAAATCGATTCCAAAATGGTATGTCTTGGCGAAGACCAAACTTACACCGCAATGGCAAAAACCGTGGGATTGCCTGTAGCGATTGCCACTTTACAAATATTGAACGGAAAAATTACCACCCCTGGCGTACAACTTCCAATAACAAAAGAAGTTTATCTGCCTATTTTAGCCGAGTTAGAAACCCTTGGCGTTGTCTTTAGGGAGGTAGAAATGCCTTATGAAGGATATAATCTAAATAGTGTAGTGAATTAAAAGTTATTTAGTACTTTTGATTTTCAATTATAACTAAAAACATCGTTTTGATTGAAATACGAAATTATGAAAATTAATTCACAAACGTTAGAAATAGACGGAATCGATAAAGAAATCCTTAGAGATTTAATGGCGGATGCCCGCAAACCTATCCTTCAAATTGCCAACAAAATTGGTATTTCTGGTGCAGCAATTCACCAAAGGTTGCGAAAATTAGAACATTCGGGCGTGATTTCAGGATCAAAATTTATCGTTAATAACAAAGTTTTAGGCTATAGCACGATGGCATTTGTAGGTGTTTACCTTGATAAAGCCGCAAGAAATTCAGAAGCCGTTAAAGACCTTAGAAAAATCCCTGAAGTTTTAGAATGCCATTACACTACAGGAAATTGGTCGATTTTAATCAAAATTATTTGTCGGGATAACGAACATTTAATGAACCTGTTAAACACAAAAATTCAAACTATAGAAGGGGTTTCAAGAACAGAAACTTTCATTTCCCTTGACCAGCAAATAGAACGACAAATCCAATTGTAAGTAAAAGGTTAATTAGGGTATAAAAAAACGGAGAACATTACTGAACCCCGCTTTCTAATTTTATACGACTAACGATTATCGTCTGTTCATGTAAATCATAATGTAATACAATAAAGTCGCTATGGAACCAATTGCTGCAACTACATAGGTTCTTGCAGCCCATTTTAATGCGTCTTTGGCGCCAGCTTGTTCTTCGCTAGTTAACATGTTTTTGTTTTCTAACCAAGCCAAAGCTCTATTGCTTGCATCGTATTCTACTGGTAAAGTGATAATTGAAAACAAAGTGGTTGCAGCAAAAAGTACAATCCCAATTAATAATAAATTAGGGAACGTTTTCATCATTAAAATTCCTCCAATCAAAATCCACTGTACATAATTCGATGCAATATTTACCACAGGGACCAATTGTGAACGAAATTCTAACCAACTATAAGCGGTAGCATGTTGCACTGCGTGACCGCATTCGTGAGCGGCAACCGCAGCAGCAGCGGCATTTCTTTGATTGTATACTGCCTCACTCAAATTTACTGTTTTGTCAGCTGGATTGTAGTGATCTGTTAAACGACCAGGAGTAGAAATTACTGTTACGTCTGTAATTCCATGATCGGCCAGCATTTTTTCAGCGATTTCGGCACCACTCATTCCATTATTCAACTGTAATTTTGAATATTTTTCAAACTTATTTTTCAATTGGCGGCTTACCAACCAACTGAACAACATAATTAAACCAATT
The DNA here is from genome assembly GCA_943324545.2 of Chitinophaga pinensis. Taxonomy (GTDB): domain Bacteria; phylum Bacteroidota; class Bacteroidia; order Flavobacteriales; family Flavobacteriaceae; genus Flavobacterium. The sequence goes on along the minus strand of CALPMA020000029.1, from coordinate 8,565 downwards.
AATAAATACATAATATTATATTTTAAAAAGATAAAGTTACAAAATCTACAGCAAATTGCAAGCCAAATTTTTAAGATGCAATTTTGTCATTAACCCACTAAGTTAATTACTTTGCCTGGAACAATAATAATTTTGTTGGGCGTTCTCCCTTCTAATTGTTTGATAGTGCGCTCATCTTTCATTATGAGTTCTTGAATTTCCGCCACTGATAAATCCAAAGATAATTCTATTGTAAAACGCATTTTCCCATTAAAAGACACTGGATATTCTTTACTGCTTTCAACCAAATAAATCTCGTTAACCATAGGAAAATCAACAGTTGAAATAGATTCAGAATGTCCTAATTGAAACCACAATTCTTCTGCGATGTGAGGCGCATAAGGCGAAATTAAAACTGCCAAGGGTTCTAAAATAGCACGTTCATGACAATTTTGCGCAGTTAATTCATTAACACAAATCATAAACTGAGAAACCGATGTGTTGAAAGAGAAGTTCTCGATGTCTTCATTTACTTTTTTGATGGTTTTGTGCAAGCTCTTCAAACTCTCATTAGAAGGCTCGTTATTGGTTACAACCCAACCATTATTTTCATCGTTATACAAACGCCACATTTTTTTTAAGAAACCAAAAACTCCAGAAATTCCTGCGGTATTCCAAGGTTTTGCTTGTTCCAGTGGACCTAAGAACATTTCGTACAATCGTAACGTATCTGCTCCATATTCCTTACAAATATTATCAGGTGTAACTACATTGTATTTTGATTTGGACATTTTTTCAACTTCGCGACCAACGATATATTTCCCGTTTTCTTCTGTAATGAAAATAGCATCTTTGTATTCCTCTCTTGAGCTTTTAAATACCTCAATATCTAATTCATCGGAGGAGTTTACTAATGAAACGTCAACGTGAAGCGATTGTGTATTTTTCTCTTTTATTTTACTTTTGGTATAAAATGTATTGGTGCCTTCTTCTCTATAAACAAAAGCACTCATTCCCAAAATCATTCCCTGATTGATCAGTTTTTTGAATGGCTCTTCTGTAGGCGCAAAACCTATGTCTTTTAGGAATTTGTTCCAAAAACGAGAATACAATAAATGGCCAGTTGCATGTTCGCTTCCACCAATATATAAATCAACATTTTGCCAATAATCCAATGCGGATTTACTTGCAAATTCTTTTTCGTTTTGCGCATCCATATAACGCATCCAATACCATGAACTTCCAGCCCATCCGGGCATGGTATTCAATTCAAGAGGGAAAATAGTCTTGTTGTCAATTAAATTCGTGTCAACCACTTTATTATTTGTAGTATCCCAAGCCCAAATTGTAGCGTTCCCTAATGGCGGTTGTCCGTCCTCGGTTGGTAAATATTTCTCTACTTCTGGCAAAGCAATTGGCAAGTACTTATGGTCAATCATTTGCGGCAACCCGTTAATATAATATACTGGAAAAGGTTCTCCCCAATAACGCTGACGTGAAAAAACTGCATCACGTAATCGGTAATTAATTTTACCTCTCCCTTGGTTTATTTTTTCTAATTCTTCAATGGCTTGCTTGGTGGCTTGCTTGTAATTTAGCCCGTTCAAGAAATCCGAATTGACAATAACCACATTGTCTTTTGAACCGTAGGCCTCTTTTGAAATATCCACATTGTCAAAAATATTTTTGATTTCAGACATTCCCTTTTGACCTTTAAAGAAATTGGCAAAAGCATAATCTCTTTCATCACCACAAGGAACTGCCATTACGGCCCCCGTTCCATATCCTGCAAGAACATAATCACCAATCCAAACCGGAATAGGCTCTTTTGTGAAGGGATGTTCCGCGTAGGCACCAGTAAAAACTCCAGAAATGGTTTTCACATCCGCCATTCTTTCTCGCTCAGATCGCTTTGCAGTTTTTTCAATATAGGTCTCAACCGCCTGTTTTTGATCGGGAGTTGTTATTTGGGAAACCAATTCATGTTCAGGAGCCAAAGTCACAAAGGTAACTCCGAAAATAGTATCGGGACGAGTGGTGAAAACTGAAATTGTTAAAGGTTCTTTATTGATTTTTGTTGGCAATACATTAAAAGTCACCATTGCGCCCTCCGATTTACCAATCCAATTTCGTTGGCTTTCTTTGATGCTTTCACTCCAATCGATATCGTTTAATCCTTGCAACAAGCGTTCAGCATAAGCAGAAATCCGCATGCTCCATTGAGTCATTTTTTTTCTAATCACTGGAAATCCACCGCGTTCAGAAATACCATTTACAATTTCATCATTGGCCAAAACGGTTCCTAATCCAGGGCACCAGTTAACTTCCGTTTCAGCTAAATAAGTTAATCGGTAATGTAAAAGGATTTTTTGTTGGTGTTCATCAGTAAATAATTTCCATTCCGAAGCGCTAAATGCTGGAATTTCATCATCACAAACAGCATTAATATTGGTATTTCCTTCTTTTTCGAAAATTAAAATTAGAATTGAAATAGCCTCTGCTCTATCTGAATTCTTATTGTACCAAGAATTGAATAATTGGATGAAAATCCATTGCGTGTGCATGTAATAATCGGCATTTGAAGTTCGAACCTCTCTTGACCAATCGAATGAAAATCCGATTTTATCAAGTTGCTCGCGGTATCTTGAAATATTCTCTTTTGTAGTTTTATCGGGATGTTGCCCTGTTTGAATTGCGTATTGCTCGGCTGGCAACCCAAAACTATCGTAACCTTGCGGATGCAAAACATTAAATCCTTTATGACGTTTAAAGCGCGCATAAATATCCGAAGCAATATATCCCAATGGGTGTCCTACATGCAGTCCCGCTCCAGACGGGTAGGGAAACATATCCAAAACATAATATTTTGGTTTATCAGAATTATTTTTTGCAGCAAAAATTTGGTTTTCAGACCAATATTTTTGCCATTTTGATTCTACTTGAATTGGGTTGTATTTCATCTGAATATTGTATCTGTTTTTAATGGAAGCTCAAACGCCCTTATGCCCATTTTCATTTGTGACAAATTTTTTAAGCATTTCATCGATTTTCCGTCTTATTATTTATGTGATTTTGCTTTTGCAAATGCTAATCTGACTGCAAATTTACATTTATTGTACGAAAATTGAAACTTTGGGCGTTATTAAGTTTATTTAAAGAAATTCTTTGTTATTTTTACACTTTAATTTTACTATTTATGAGTTCTTCTTACGATAAGTTTCAAAAACGCAGGTTAATTTCTTCCTATTTTTCAGTAGTGCTGAGTGTATTTTTAGTTTTGTTTTTAGTGGGTATTTTAGGATTATTTGTCCTGAATTCCAAAAAATTATCTGATGATTTTAAGGAGCAAATTGCCATGACAGTTTTCTTTAAAGAAGAAGCTCACGATTCGATTATTAAAAACTTTGCTGCCGAATTAAAAACAGCTAAATATGTAAAATCTAGTGTTTTTGTTTCAAAAGAAGATGCTGCAAAAGTTCATACTGAAATAATCGGTGAAGATTTCATGACGTTTTTAGGCGCAAATCCCTTACAAAATTCCTTTGACATTCACTTGAAAGCAGATTATATAGATTCCAAAAATATTCGCAAGATTGAAAACAAACTTCGAGAAAACTCAATGATTTCAGATATTGTTTATGACAAACAATTAGTTAACTTGGTAAACGACAACATTAAAAAAGTGAGTATGTGGATATTAATAATCAGTGGATTTTTAACATTAGTAGCCGTATTATTAATAAACAGTTCAATGAGATTATCGATTCATTCCAATCGTTTTATCATTAAAACTATGCAAATGGTGGGAGCTACAAAGGCATTCATCAGAAAACCATTTATCTGGAAAAGTATAAAATTAGGATTAATTGGTTCTGCTCTAGCAGTTGTTTCTTTAATTATTGCCTTATTATATCTAGATTCTAGCTATCCAAATTTAGGAATCTTAGATGAAAAATTCCTTATAACATTAGTGCTTTTGGGAGTTGTAGCAGTTGGAGTTGTTATCACTTGGTTAAGCACCTATTTTGCTACTCAACGCTTTTTAAATCTAAGAACAGACGACTTATATTAAAGGATATTCTTTGATATGGTTTTTTGTTTAATCGAACTCTTAACTATCGACTTTCAAAATCAATAAATAAAATGAAAAACAACGAAAAAAAACCGGGATTTCTATTTGAAAATGTAAATTACAAAATCCTTTTAATTGGAATTGGAGTTATTGCGATAGGCTTTATTTTGATGTCAGGTGGCGGAAGTGATGATCCAAAAGTTTTTAATGAAGCGGTTTTTAGTTTCCGAAGAATTCGATTAGCACCAACGGTGGTTTTAATTGGTTTTGGAATTACAATCTATTCCATTTTTAAAAACCCAAAAAAATAATAAATGACAACCTTTCAGGCATTTATTTTGGCAATCATCGAAGGAATTACCGAGTTTCTTCCTGTTTCTTCAACTGGTCATATGATTCTTGCAAGTAGTTATTTTGGTATTGAACATGACAATTTTACCAAACTCTTTACAATAGTAATTCAATTGGGAGCCATTTTATCTGTTATCGTATTGTATTTCAAACGCTTTTTTCAAACATTTGAATTTTATTTTAAAATAATAGTTGGATTTATTCCAGCAGTTATTTTTGGATTGCTATTTGCAAAAAAAATTGATTCTTTATTAGAAAATCCTGTAACTGTTGCTGTTTCCCTTTTACTGGGTGGAATTTTACTTTTGAAAGTAGACGATTGGTTTGGTAATTCGACTGATACAGAAATTACTTATCCAACTGCTTTTAAAATTGGATTATTCCAATGTATCGCAATGATTCCAGGTATTTCAAGAAGTGGAGCCAGTATAGTTGGTGGAATGTCACAAAAATTGACGCGTTCAGCAGCAGCAGAATTTTCCTTCTTTTTAGCTGTTCCAACCATGTTTGGTGCGACTTTAAAAAAATGTTATGACTATTATAAAGACGGTTTTGTATTGACACACGATCAAATTAATTTTCTAATAATTGGAAATGTGGTGGCATTTATTGTGGCGTTAATTGCAATTAAAACATTCATAGGATTTATAAGCAAAAATGGTTTTAAAGTTTTTGGTTATTACCGAATTATTGCAGGAATAACGTTGTTGGTAATTCACTTTTTTGTTCATTCTTTGACCATCGTTTAATGACTTCCGAAGACTATCAAAACGGACAGATTTTATTAATCGATAAACCGTTGAATTGGACCTCCTTTCAAGCGGTAAACAAAATTAAATACGCGTTAATTAATAAAGTTGGTCTTCCAAAAAAATTCAAAATTGGTCATGCAGGAACATTAGATCCTTTGGCTTCTGGGCTTTTGCTTATTTGCACGGGCAAATTCACTAAAATAATTTCTGAATTACAAGGCCAGGCCAAAGAATATACTGGAACATTCTATATTGGCGCTACCACTCCGTCATACGATTTAGAAACAGAAATTGACGAAAAATACCCAACTTCACATATTGATGAAGGCTTGATACAGAAAACGGTAAAACAATTTTTAGGAGAAATAGATCAAAAACCTCCTATTTACTCCGCTATAAAAAAAGGCGGAGTTCGGCTTTATGAACATGCTAGAGCAGGAGAAGTTATTGAAATTGAATCCAGAAAAACTACGATTTATGAATTTGAAATTTCAAGAATCGCCTTGCCAGAAATAGATTTTAGAGTCGTTTGTAGTAAAGGAACTTACATCCGCTCATTGGCGTTTGATTTTGGCAAAGCATTGAATTCAGGCGCACACTTAATCGCATTAAGACGAACAAAAATTGGGGACTTTCATGTTGAAAATGCTACAGATGTAATTCTATTTGAAGCTAATTTATAATGGCATTAATTCCATAATTTCTTGTTGAGTAGAAAGTCCTTTATCGTGTAAATACCACATTTGTAATTCCGTTTTAATAGTATCATCAATTTCTCCAAATTTCTCTTTGTAATTCTGAACCAAATCAATAGCCCCTTTTGGTCTCGGGCCCCAATCTGAAATTACATCCAAAGAGTTTTTATCTAAAATAATCAATTTTGGAATAGACTTATTTCCATTGGTAAGAAACATATTCATCAAGTGTTCATTATCGTCCCGAAAGACAATTTTTAAATCAATTTGGTCCGAAATTTCACTCATTTTATGAAAAATTGGAAGTAATTGAGCTGCGTCACCACACCAACCCTCAGCAATAACAAGCCAAATATAGGGAGATTGAATTGCTTTTAACTTAGAAATTATCGCATCATCAATAATTATTGTTTTGTCTAATCGATGCATTCTCGTTTCGTTCAAACGGCTATAATAAACAAGCGCTTCTGTTTGAATTGCTCCTGAGGTTTTTCCTACTTGCAATAAATCAACTACTGTTTTTCGGTAATCTTGGTAAGAATTACTATTGTTTAATGCCGTTTCAAGTATCTCTTTCATTAATTTTTTTTACAAATTTACGAAATAACCCTATTTTATTTATGATAAATATCACTTCCTATTTAAATGTCGCCATGAGAAAACAAGAAAGTTCAAAAAAATTGAGAACACTATTTAATAAAAAAAGAATATGTCTATATTTGCATCATACAACTCAAATAAATTATGAAATACAAAAGAATTCTTCTGAAACTAAGTGGTGAAGCGCTAATGGGCGACCGACAATATGGAATTGATCCGGCGAGATTGGCAGAATATGCCGAAGAAATCAAAAAAATTCACGAACAAGGAGTGCAAATTGCAATAGTAATTGGTGGTGGAAACATATTTAGAGGAGTTGCTGGAGCGAGTAATGGTATGGATCGTGTTCAAGGTGATTACATGGGAATGCTAGCTACCGTAATTAATGGAATGGCTTTGCAAGGAGCTTTGGAAGAAAAAGGAATGTTGACCAGATTACAAACCGCTTTAAAAATTGAAGCGATTGCAGAACCTTATATTAAAAGAAGAGCAGTTCGTCATCTTGAGAAAGGGAGGATTGTAATTTTTGGAGCAGGAACTGGAAATCCTTATTTTACAACCGATACCGCAGCTGTTTTGAGAGGTGTTGAAATACATGCAGATGTTATTTTAAAGGGAACTCGGGTGGATGGAATTTACACTGCAGACCCTGAAAAAGATACAAATGCAACTAAATTTGATTCAATTTCATTTGATGATGTAATCAAAAAAGGACTTAATGTAATGGACTCAACAGCATTTACATTAAGTCAAGAAAACAAATTACCAATTGTCGTTTTTGATATGAATAAAGAGGGTAATTTGCTGAAAATTTGCGAAGGCAAAAACATTGGAACAATAGTAAACGTATAAGTATATTGCCAAAAAAGCAATAAAATAATAAGTTTGATAAAATGACCGAAGAAATTGATTTTATTATAGAAAGTACCGAAGAATCTATGCAAGGTTCTATTGCGCATTTAGAGAAAGAATTTCTAAATATTCGAGCTGGCAAAGCTTCTCCAGCCATGCTAGGAAGTGTGTTTGTGGATTATTATGGATCGGCAACTCCTCTTTCACAAGTGTCAAAAATTAGTGTTCCCGATGCTAGAACGATTACACTTCAACCCTTTGAAAAAAACATGTTGCAAGCAATAGAAAAAGCAATTATGATAGCAAATATTGGATTTAATCCAATGAACAATGGAGATGTAATTATCATTAGCGTTCCGCCATTAACAGAGGAACGAAGACGCGAATTAGCAAAACAAGCAAAAGCAGAAGCCGAAGATGCTAAAATTGGTGTTCGTAATGTTCGTAAAGATTCCAATAATGAAATTAAGAAATTAGAAAAAGAAGGGACTTCAGAAGACATTTGTAAAAGCGCAGAAGACGAAGTTCAAAACTTAACAAACAGTTATATTAAAAAAATAGACGAACTTTTGGCTGAAAAAGAGGCTGAAATTATGAAAGTATAATTTTAATAAATTTTTAAAATCCGCACTCGGAGAATTTATTATATAAAAAAACCCATTTCAAAAGAAATGGGTTTTTATTATTTAGGAAAATCTAGTTTTTATGCTTCGAAAGGAAGAATAGAAACGTATGATTTATTTTCACCTTTTTTCTGGAACTTAACAAGACCATCAACTTTTGCATGTAGCGTGTGATCTTTACCCATGTAAACATTTTCACCTGGATTGTGTTTAGAACCTCTTTGTCTTACGATGATGTTACCAGCAATAGCAGCTTGTCCACCGAAAATCTTAACGCCTAAACGTTTTGATTCTGATTCTCTACCATTCTTCGAACTACCGACACCTTTCTTGTGAGCCATGACGTATAAGTTTTATAGTGTTATTATTCTTTTGTGTCTTCTTTTTTAGCTTTTGGAGCTTTTTTTACTTTAGGTACTGCAACTTCTTCAGTCGCTACTACTTCTACTGCTGCTTTTTTGGGAGCTGCTTTTTTAGGAGCTGATGCCGAAATTCCTTCTATTACAATTTGGGTAAGATACTGACGGTGTCCGTTTCTTTTTTTGTAACCTTTTCTTCTTTTCTTTTTGAAAACGATTACTTTATCTCCTTTTAAGTGTTGTAACACTTTGGCTTCTACTGAAGCACCTTCTATAGCTGGG
>CALPMA020000028.1 GCA_943324545.2 Chitinophaga pinensis | reverse complement strand
TAAGAGCCTTGTACCGAGCAGGAATAAAAGCGATAGAATATACCAGTCGTGGAGAAGCAGCACTTAGTAATTTTACCAAAATGGTTGAAATTAGAAATGCTGAAATGCCTGATTTGTTATTAGGAATAGGAACCATAAAAAACCTACAACAAGCACAGGAATATTTTGAAGTAGGAGCTGATTTTTTCATTAGCCCTGGATTTGTTCCTGAAGTAGCATCTTTTCTAAAAAGCAAAGAAGTGTTGTACAGCCCAGGTTGTATGACGCCAACAGAGATTATAGCTGCTGAAAATGCAGGAGTAAAATTCATTAAATTATTCCCTGGAAACATGCTAGGACCTGATTTCTTGAGTGGTATTAAAGATATTTTCCCAAAATTATTATTCATGCCAACAGGAGGTGTAGATACCACGAGAGCAAACATTGGAGGATGGTTCAAAGCAGGGGTTTCTGCAGTGGGGATGGGAAGTAAATTGATCAGCAAACAATTAATGGCGGATAAAGATTTTGCCACTATCGAATCAGAAACCAAAGCAGTTTTAAATTTGATCCAATCAATAAAATAATAATTAAATGAAAACAATAGTAATTACAGGTGCTGGCGGAGTTTTATGTAGCACATTAGCGAAAGCATTAGCAAAACAAGGTCACCAAATAGCATTATTGGATTTGAAAAAAGAAGCTGCAGTTCAAGTAGCTAATGAAATCAATGCATTCGGAGGAAAAGCCATTGGTGTTGCTGCCAATGTATTGGAAAAAGAATCATTAGAAGCAGCAAAGAAAGAGGTAAATGATAAATTTGGTAGTTGTGATATTTTGATAAACGGAGCAGGAGGAAATCACCCTTTAGGAACTACCTCAAATCCATTTTTATTGGAAGAAGACCTACATAATTCAACTGAAGGATTCAAAACTTTTTTTGATTTGGATGCTGAAGGAATAAAATTCGTATTCAATTTGAATTTCATTGGAACTTTATTGCCAACTCAAGTTTTTTCTAAAGACATGATAGGTAAAAAAGGATGTAGTATTTTGAATATTTCATCTATGAATGCTTTTACACCTTTAACAAAAATACCTGCATACAGCGGAGCAAAAGCTGCTGTATCTAACTTTACACAATGGTTAGCGGTTCATTTTTCAAAAGTTGGAATTCGTGTGAACGCCTTAGCGCCAGGATTTTTCTTAACGGATCAAAATCGGGCACTATTAACAACTGAAAGTGGCGCATTAACACCAAGAGGAAATTCAATTATTGATCAAACACCAATGGGAAGATTTGGAGAACCTGAAGATTTAGTAAGCACAACCTTATACTTATGTGATGACGCAACTTCTTTTGTAACAGGAGTTGTAATTCCAATTGATGGTGGATTTAGCGCATATAGTGGAGTTTAAATAAGTATAAAATTTTTATTTAATATAAGTTATGGAACAAACATGGAGATGGTACGGACCAAATGATCCTGTGAAATTATCAGATGCGCGTCAAGCGGGAGCTACAGGAATAGTTACTGCTTTGCATCATATTAAAAATGGGCAAGTGTGGGAAGTGAATGAAATCATGAAAAGAAAGAATGAAGTGGAAGCGGCAGGATTAACATTTTCTGTAGTAGAAAGCATTCCCGTTCACGAGGACATCAAAAAACAGTCCGGTGATTATTTGAAATACATAGAGAATTATAAGCAAAGTATCAAAAATTTGGCTGCTTGCGGAGTAAATATTGTATGCTATAATTTCATGCCAGTTTTGGATTGGTCTAGAACCGATTTATCTTATGAAATGCCCGATGGTTCTAAAGCCTTGCGTTTTGATATCAATGAATTTGCTGCTTTTGAGTTGTTTATTTTAAAAAGACCAGGAGCAGAAACTACTTACTCTGAAGCACAGCAAGCAAAAGCAAAAGCGACTTTCGAAAAGTTAACTGATGCCGATAAAATCAAATTACAACAAAATATTATTGCCGGTTTACCAGGCGCTGAAGAATCCTACACAGTAGAGGATTTTCTAAAGGTGCTTCAAGGTTATGACGGTATCGATGCTGCTAGATTAAAAGAAAATTTATATTATTTCTTACGTGAGATTATCCCAGTTGCAGAAAGTGTTGGCGTTTTAATGGCTATTCATCCTGATGATCCTCCCTATCCAATTTTAGGGTTGCCAAGAGTGGTAAGCACTGAAGCTGATTTAATTCAATTGTTAAATGCTATTGATTCTCCTTCAAATGGTTTTACAATGTGTACCGGTTCTTATGGTGTAATTGCCGAAAATGATTTACCAGGAATTGTAGATCGTCATGGGTCAAAAATGAATTTTATTCACCTAAGAAGTACGCAACGTGATGAAGAAGGAAATTTCTATGAAGCCAATCATTTAGAAGGTGACGTGGATATGTATGAAGTGGTGAAATCAATTTTGAAGAAGCAAAAAGAAACAAAAAGAGTAATTCCAATGCGTCCTGATCACGGACACCAAATGTTAGACGATTTGAACAAAAAAACAAACCCAGGTTATTCAGGAATTGGTCGTTTAAGAGGTTTAGCAGAATTACGAGGTTTAGAAATGGGAATTGAGAAAAGTTTATTTTAATTTATAATGGCTGAAAATATATTTATTACTGATGATTTTTTGTTGCATAGTGAAGCGGCTAAAACGCTGTATCACCATCATGCAAAAATCCAACCTATATTCGATTATCACTGTCATTTATCACCAAAAGATATTGCCGAAGATCGTCAATTTGAGAATTTAACTCAAATTTGGATTGAAGGGGATCACTATAAATATAGAGCCATGCGAGCCAATGGTGTTGATGAAAAATTCATTACTGGTAACGCTAGTCCATATGATAAGTTTCTGAAATGGGCAGAAACAGTGCCTTATACTTTAAGGAACCCCTTGTATCATTGGACTCACTTAGAATTAAAAAATTATTTTGGCATTACCACTTTATTGGATTCCAATTCTGCGAAAGTAATTTACAATGAAGCAACTACTTTATTACAGAAACCGGAATATAGTGTTAGAAATATTCTCCGTAAAATGAATGTAAAAGTAGTGGGAACGACCGATGATCCAACTGATGATTTACAATTTCACAAAAAAATTAAAGACGATAATTTTGAAATAAAAGTTCTTCCTTCCTTTCGTCCTGATAAAGCTACAGAAATTGAAAAAGGACCAGCATTTGTTGATTGGATCAAAAAATTGGAGCAATCTGTTGGTTTTTCAATTACCGATTATTCTAAATTAATTAAGGCATTAAATGATAGACACGATTTTTTTCATGAAATGGGATGTAGAATTTCGGATCATGGGCACAACACTTTTTATAGTGAAAACTATACTGTTTCAGAAGTAGACATTATTTTTCAAAACGCAATGAATGACAAATCGCCCTCCGATCTTGAAATTAATAAATACAAATCGGCTGTATTGTTCGAATTGGCTTTGATGAATAAGAAAAAATCTTGGGTGCAACAATTTCACGTTGGTGCAATTAGAAATAACAATGCAAAAATGTTGCAAAAATTGGGTCCTGACCAAGGTTTTGATTCTCTCGGCGATTTAGTAATGGCTGATAAAATGAGTAAATTCTTTGGGAAACTCAGTAAAAACGAATCACTAACTAAAACTATTGTTTATAATTTGAATCCTAGAGACAATGAAATGTTTGCAGCTATGGTAGCCAATTTTAATGATGGAAAAGTAGTAGGAAAAATGCAATATGGTGCTGCTTGGTGGTTTTTAGACCAAAAAGACGGCATGGAAAAACAATTAAATGTACTTTCAAATTTCGGATTGTTAAGCCGTTTTGTAGGAATGGTGACCGATTCACGTAGCTTCCTTTCGTTTCCTAGACATGAATATTTTAGACGAATATTGTGCAATGTTCTTGGTGATGAAATTCAAAAAGGGGAATTGCCAAACAATATGCAACTGATAGGGGCAATGGTGGAAAATATTTGTTATAAAAATGCTGTTGACTATTTTGAAATTGATTAACCAATTACTATTTATAAAAAACTAACCAAAACCAAAAAAAAATACCAATGAAAGAAACCACTATATCAATCGGAAAATACAGGTGGACTATTTGTGGTTTGCTTTTCTTTGCAACTACCGTAAATTATTTAGACCGTCAGGTACTGAGTTTATTAGCACCAAGTTTGTCGGAAGAGTTTGGCTGGTCCAATACAGATTATGCTAATATTACTGCTATTTTTCAATTTATTTATGCAATTTCAATGCTTTTTGCAGGAAGAATAATTGATAAATTGGGAACCAAAAAAGGTTATATTTTGGCCATTATTGTATGGTCTATTGGTGCAATTATGCACGCGTATTCTTTACCAGTAGGAACTGCTTTTTCAACTTTTATGGTTTGGATTGGAGTAGGTGCAGTGCCTATTTCAATAGCAGGATTTATGTTGTCTCGTGCCGTATTGGGATTTGGAGAATCTGGAAATTTTCCCGCTGCAATTAAAGCTGTTGCGGAATATTTTCCTAAGAAAGAACGTTCTCTTGCCACAGGTGTATTTAATTCAGGTTCCAATGTTGGGGCAATTTTAGCGCCACTTACTGTTCCTGTTATTGCAGAATATTACGGTTGGGAATTTGCCTTTATCCTTGTGGGAGCAATTGGTTTTATTTGGGTTATCTTTTGGGTTTTATTGTATGAAATCCCATCGGAACAAAAGAAATTATCAAAAGCGGAATACGATTATATTCATGACGAAGAATCACAAGCATCAGAAAAAATAGCAACTACATCTGAGGAAAAAGTAGCTTGGTTCAAACTGTTAGGCTACAAGCAAACTTGGGCTTTTGTATTTGGAAAATTCATGACAGACGGAATTTGGTGGTTTTTTCTATTTTGGTTGCCAAAATATTTAGAAGCACAATTTGGCATGAAAGGAACCGATATTGTTCTGCCATTAGCAGTTTTATACAGTATGACCATGGTGGGAAGTATCGGTGGAGGTTGGTTTCCAATGTACTTCATCAATAAAGGATACAACCCATATGAAGGAAGAATGAAAGCCATGTTATTAATCGCATTGTTCCCATTGGTAGTATTATTGGCACAACCATTAGGATATATATCTTTTTGGATTCCTGTAATTCTAATCGGAATTGGAGCTTCTGCACACCAAGCTTGGTCAGCTAATATTTTCACGACAGTTTCCGATATGTTCCCTAAAAAAGCAATTGCTTCTATCATTGGGATTGGAGGAATGGCCGGAGGTTTTGGAGGTGTTTTAGTTTCTAAGATGGGCGGATATTTATTCGATTATTACGATAGTTTAGGTGAAATACAAACCGGTTATACGATTATGTTTGTGGTTTGTGCTGTTGCCTATTTAATCGCTTGGTCGGTAATGAAATTGTTAGTTCCAAAATACAGTCCGATTACAGATTTGTAATTTTTTTTTCACTTAAAGTATTATAAATGAACTTATTAAATTCAATATTCTATAAAAAATCAATACTTTTCGGAACACTAATTTTTGTTTTGTGTTTCAAATTACAAGTTGTTAGTGCTCAAGAAATTCCTGATATTATAAGTAAAAAGGAAGTTGCTTCTTCAAATTTCTTACCTGATTTTAGTTATGCTGGATATCATTTTGGAAATACGACTTTGCCAGTAATTACAGAAAAAATAATTTTTGCTACTGATTTTGGAGTAAAAGCAAATGATAATTTAGATGATTCAAAAGCGTTATTAAAAGCATTTAAAGCAGCAAATGAAGTGGTCGGAAATGTAGTTTTACAATTACCAGCGGGTAAAATTATTTTAAGTGAAATTCTATATATTGAAAGGAGTAATTTTGTTTTAAGAGGTTTAGGTTCAGGAGCTCAAGGAACAGAAATTTACTGCCCTCGACCAATGATGTATTTGAAAGATCAACAATCATTAGCTGAACTAAGAGAATATTTAACATCTACAGGAAAAAGACAAGTAGAAAAGGAAAATAATATTGATTTGCCTTTTTCGCAATTTGCTTGGTCTGCTGGATTTATTTGGACTCAAGTACCAAATCAAAGGGTTAAATCTTATCTGGAGAAATATGAAACTCCTCCGAATATTCTAGCAAAAGTAATTAAAGGAAATAGAGGTGAAAAGGAGTTTGTTGTTTCTGATGTAACTGGATTGAAAGTAGGGGATGTTGTAGAATTGGATTTGTTCAATAAAGAAGGAGAAAAAGGAGAAATAATCGAAGCTTTATATAGAAATTCTAAGACTAAAATTGGTTATTCTCATTGGAGACAACCTAATTTAGCTATAGTTAGACAGCAAGTTGAAATTGTATCAATATCCAAAAATAAAATCTCAATTAAAACTCCGTTACTACTTGATATTAAACCAAATTATCAAGCGTTGTTGGTTGAATGGAAGCATTTATCTGAAGTTGGAATCGAACATTTAAGAATAAGTTTTCCGGATACCCCAAGAGTTGCACATCATGTAGAACAAGGGTACAACGGTATTTTTTTAACTCGTTTATTTAATAGTTGGGTTCAAGACGTTACTATTAACAATGCGGAAAGCGGAATTCTAACTGAAGAAATTGCCAATGTAACTATTAAAGATATTATTACAGAAGGAAAAAATATCGCGCATTACACTGTTGAAATGGGTGGAGTTCATAATGTATTAGTAGAAAATTTAAAGGTATATAATAAAGCGGTACATCCTTTAAGTTTCAATACTTTTGCTACGAAAAATGTATATGAAAATTGCGAAATTTTTACCGAGCCTGATTTAGATCAACATGCTGGTGCCAATCATCAAAATTTATTTGATAATATAAAAGTTCATTTTGATGTTGATAATTCCAATACTTATCCATTATTTGCTGGTGGTGGCGCAAATTATTGGAAGCCTTCACACGGAGCGTATTCTACTTTTTGGAATATAAATATTGTGGTTAATAGTGCTACTAATTCTCCAATTGAACTTAACGGAATGGAAGAAGGTCCATTTGCTAGAATTATTGGTATAAATGGAAACCGTCAATTTTCTGTAAAATACGGACCCGATGCATTTATAGATTTTGTAAATAAACCAATGACAAAAATTCCTTCATTGTATTATTATCAATTAAAAAAACGATTAAAATAAATTTCTTTGTTTATCAACTTTATATGTGTTAATTTCACTATATATATTGTAATAAAAATGAAAAAAACGATTGTTTATATACTTTTTCTCTTACTTTCTGTAAATTGTTTTTCTCAATCTAGCCTTTATAGATTAAAAAATATTACTACAGTAAATGGTCTATCTCAAAGCTCAGTTATCGCAATTCATCAAGATTTACAAGGTCAAATGTGGTTTGGAACTCGTGATGGTTTGAACAGATATGACGGAAGTAATATTACTGTTTTTAGAAATAATCCTAAAGATTCTTCATCCATTTGTAACAACGATATACTTTCAATTGAAGGCGATAAAAGTGGAAATTTATGGGTGGGAACTTACAATGGATTAAATTTTTACAATCCAGTTTCTAATGTTTTTAAGCGGTATTTACATGGAAATTCATCAAATTCGTTGTGTAATAATACTGTATGGAAAATAAAAGAATTTAATAATGAAATTTGGATTGCCACAGCCGGAGGACTTTCAATTTTTCATAAATCTTCTCAAAAATTTACGTCAGTTTATCACAATTCAAAAAACTTTTCAAGTTTACCTAATAATTTTGTTTTATCAATTTATAAATCAAAAAAAGGGGTAATATGGGTTGGAACCGCAAAAGGTTTATGTCAACTTGTTAGTAGAAAAGGAGATTCTTTTGTATTTAAACAATTCTATAATTCCAATAATGAAAGTCTTTACGTTCAAGATATTAAGGAAGATAAATTTGGAACTATTTGTGTTGCAACAAAACAGCATGGACTTTTAAAATTAGATATTAAATCAAATAAATTAGTTCCCTTTTCAAAAAATCTTTCAGATTCAGATGTTAGAACAATCGATTTTGATAAAAATGGTGTTGTGTGGGTTGGAACTTATGAAGGTTTATTTACCATCCAAAATTCCGGAAATGTAATTAAGGTATACAATAATCCCGATAAAAAAGTGAGTTTTGGAAAAATAAAATCTGTTTTTACTGACAGAAAAGGCTCTGTATGGATAGGTTCATATTACAATGGCATCAGTTTTTGGGATGAATCCAATAATAATTTTACCAATATTAATCAGAATTCAGGGTCAAGCGCCTTGAGCTATGACGTAGTAAGTTCCTTAGCATCAGATTCAAATACTATTTATATAGGTACTGAAGGCGGAGGAATTACAGTTTTTGATAGCCAAACAGGGTTTACTTCTAAAATTAATGGAGTTGCCGTCAACAATGTAAAATCATTGTATTTATCGATTTCAGGGATTCTATGGATTGGAACTTTTACTGAGGGAATAGCCGCATATGATACTAAATCCAAGAGATTTGTCAATGAATTGATTAATCCTAATTTAAAAAGTATTTTAAAAGAATCGGGAGTTTACGTTATAAAGAAAGACCGTAAGGAAAATGTGTTATGGATTGGTACCTTCGGTAAAGGTTTGATTCGTTATGACATTAATTCTAAAACTTATAAGGTAATTGGCAATGATAATTATTACGACAATTTTTTGACCAACAATCGTGTAAGATCTTTATTAATTGATAATAAAGATAATTTATGGATTGGTACTCAAAGTGGATTAAACGTGATTAATCTTAATGATTTTGATAATAACACCTATCAAATTAAACATTATTTCTTTGATAATAAATTACTTTCTGGAGACGATATTTTGTCGCTTTATCAGGATAAATTAGGTAAAATTTGGGTTGGTACTAAAGCGAAAGGTCTATACGTTTATGATGGCACTAATTTCAATAAAATTAATATTAAAAAAGACGATTTTGTAGTTACTTCGATTCATTCACTTTCTGAAGACGATAATAGTAATTTATGGATGAGTTCCAATTTTGGAATTATCAAATATAATTTAAAATCCAAAATCAGCTTTATTTATGATCAAAAAGAAGGTTTAGTAAGTAATGAATTTAATGATAATGCTTTTCTAAAGCTAGATAATAATAAATTTTATTATGGCGGGCCTTCAGGAATTACTTACTTTAATACTAAGAAATTATCAGTAAATAAATATTCTCCACAAGTAATATTAACCGATTTTAAAATTGCAAATAAATCTGTTAATGTTGCTAATGAAAACGATATTCTTGAAAAATCAATTACATTTACAAAAAAGCTTACCTTAAGTTACGATAAAGCCAACTTCACTATTAATTTTGCAACTCCAAATTTCATTAATTCCAATAATAACAAATATTCTTATCGTTTAGTTGGATTGGATAATGAGTGGACTACAACCTCTAGTAATTTTGCGACTTTTACAATTCAAAATTCGGGAACTTATACATTTGAAGTTAGAGGTGCAAATAATGATGGGGTTTGGAACGAAACTCCTACTGCTTTAGAAATTGTAGTTAAACCTGCTCCATGGAAAAGTTGGTGGGCAATTTGTATTTATTTAATGTTAATTTGGGCTTCATTATATGGTTTTGTTTGGATTATAAAATCCAAAGAAAAATTACGACAAGAATTACTTTTAGAATATCGAGAAAACGAAAGAAGTAAAGTCGATAATAATGCCAAACTTGAATTTTTTACTAATATCTCTCACGAGTTTAGAACCCCTTTGACTCTAATTTTAGGACCTTTACAGCAAATTTTATTGAATTATAACGGTACAAATGAAATGTACAAAAAACTACTTGTTATTGAAAGTAGTGCCAATCATTTACTGAAATTAATTAATAGATTAATGGATTTTAGAAAATATGAAACCAATCAATTTACACTAGAAGCTGCAGAAGGTAACATTGTTAAATATGTTAAAGAAATCTATTTATCCTTTACAGAATATGCTAAAGATGGAGGTTATAAATATACTTTTGAATCTTCGGAAGAAGAAATTTTAGTTTATTTTGACCGATTGAAATTGGAGCGTGTTTTTTATAACTTAATTTCAAATGCTTTCAGATATACCCCAAAAGGAGGAGAAATAATAATTAAAATAAGAAAAGAAAAAAATGAAGTAATTATTGAAGTAGATGATAATGGTATTGGAATAGCTAAAGAATACGTAGATAAGATTTTTGATTTATTCTTTGAAATACCAAATAATAATGAGGTTCAAGCAAATTATAATAAAGGAACAGGAATAGGTTTGTCCATCGTTAAAAACATTGTTAATCTTCATAAAGGAATTATCAGTGTGGATAATAAACCTTCGAATGGCGTAATATTTAAGGTGGTTATTAAAACTGGTAAAACCCATCTTTCCGAAAACGAAATAATCAAAGACTTTAAAATTAGTGATGACGTTGCGCAATATGAATCCCAACTAGATAAACCTATAAGCATTGATCAGGAAGACATTAATGATGTTGAAGTAAGCCAAGATAAGTTAACTGTTTTAATTGTTGAAGATCATAAAGTGTTACGATCTTTCATGAAAAACTTACTTAAAAATGAATACAATGTAATTGCTGCTGAAAATGGTGAAATAGGACTAAAAAAAGCCCTTAAATTTATTCCAGATCTAATTATTAGTGATGTAATTATGCCAGAAATGGTCGGAACAGAGTTGTGTGCCAAAATTAAAGAGAATATTAAAACGAGTCACATCCCAGTAATATTATTGACTTCTAGATCTTCCTTGATATACAAAATTGAAGGTTTAGAAAGCGGTGCTGATGATTACATTAGTAAACCTTTTGATTTAACAGAGTTTAAATTACGAATAAAAAATTTATTGGCTTCGAAGCAAAGACTTAAAGCTAAATTCTCTTCTGAAGATATTTTTGCTCCAAGTGAAATTGTTGTTTCCTCACTTGATGAACAATTGTTAAAGAAAGCATTTAAAGTAGTTGAAGACAATATTTCTAATGAACAATTTGATATTCCTTTCTTTTGTGCAGAATTGGGAGTAAGTAGAACTATGTTGTTTACTAAAATTAAAGCTTGGACTAATTTCACACCAAACGAATTTATCCAAGAAATTAGAATGAAAAGAGCTGCGCAATTATTGGAACAAAACAAAATTAATATTTCTCAAATAAGTTATAAAGTAGGTTTTAACAATCCTAAGTATTTTAGTAAATGTTTTCAAAAGAAATTTGGTGAAACTCCTTCACAATATCAAAGTAAGTTCTCTAACGACTCTATTTCTTAATAACTTTTTTATTTTATTTCCATTTTGGATTTTTGAATACCCTATTTTGTATTATTGAAATCCAATCTCATTTTATATTTGTTGAATTAATGAGGGATTTTTTTATCCCTTATCTAACTATGATCCATTCATAATCATAGTTTTAAATATTCAATAATAAAATGAAGAAATTATTTACTGTAATTTTTATCAGTCTTTTTTTATCGCTGAATGATAATTATTTGCTAGCGCAAAATAAACCATTAGATAAAACCTATAATAAAAACATAAGTTTAAGATTTAGCTATCTTTTGGATTTTCCTGTTGACTCTGTTGCTATTCCTAGAAGTTATAATTTTTCAACTGGAATTTTAAAAAAAATAAAATCAAAAGATTGGACTAGCGGTTTTTTTCCGGGTACTCTTTGGCAAATTTACACATTAACTGGTGATGTTAAATTCAAAGAAAAAGCGACGGTTTGGAATGCTTTTATTGAAAAAGAAAAATTCAACGGAACTACTCACGACATGGGTTTCAAAGTATATAGCAGCTTTGGAAAAGGTTTAGCATATGAAAATAAGGAGAAGTATAAAAAAATCATTGTCAAAAGTGCTCAAACCCTAATTACAAGATTCAATTCCGAAATTGGTGCCATCAGATCATGGGATCACAGCAAAGAGCTGTTCAATTACCCCGTCATTATTGATAATATGTTGAATCTCGAATTGCTTTTTGAGGCATCAAAAATTTCGGGTGATACTACTTTTAGAAATATTGCAATCCTTCATGCTAATACCACACTAAAAAATCATTTTAGAAAAGATAATAGTTGTTACCACGTGGTTGATTTCGATACCGTTTCTAATGGGGTAATTAAAAAAGCTACTTTTCAAGGATTTAGTGACGAATCATCATGGGCTAGAGGACAATCTTGGGCAGTTTATGGTTTTACAATGTGTTATCGGTACACCAAAAACAAGAATTATTTAAAACAAGCAGTAGCTACAGCAAAATATTATATCAATAATAAAAACATGCCAGACGATGGAATTCCTTATTGGGATTTTAAAGACCCAAGTATTCCAAATGCCCCTCGCGATGCATCTTCAGCTGCCGTTATGGCATCGGCATTGATTGAATTGTATAATTATACAAATGACAAACTTTATCTTGATTATTCCAATAAGGTAATAAATTCGCTAAGTTCTGATAAATATCTTATTAACTATTCTTATAAAGTACCATTTTTATTAGATCATAGCACCGGAAACTGGCCTAAAAAAGACGAAATAGATCAGCCAATAAATTATGCCGATTACTATTTTTTAGAAGCAATTATTAGAAAACAATCTCTTTAATTTTATGAAATTAATTAATTTACAATACCTATTTAACGTATTTACAATATTCTTTTTAGTTAGTTCTTTATCTATTCAAGCTCAAAACAATGAAAGATCAAAAACGAATATCAATTTAGGATGGAATTACCTTGAAAATGATACAAAAAATATTTCAGATGCGAATTCTGCGACTAATTGGGTTGCTCTAAATTTGCCATACACTTGGAACAATCTTGATGCTACTGATGATCAACCGGGTTACAGAAGAAGCGCTAGTTGGTTTAAAAAAAATCTCGCAATTGTAAATATAGATAATAATAAATTGTACAAATTATATTTTGAAGGGGCAAATATTACTACTAATGTTTATGTAAATGGAAAGCAAGTTGGAGAACACATTGGTGGTTATATCGGTTTCACTTTTGATATCACTACTTTTATTCATGAAGGCAATAATGAAGTTCTTGTTCGTGTAGACAATAGTTATAATATTGGAATTATTCCATCTCAAAAAAGCGATTTTATCATATTTGGAGGAATAACAAGAGACGTTTGGTTACTATCCATACCTAAAAATAACATAGATAATATTAAAATTACTACTCCAAAAGTTTCTGAAAAAGCAGCATCGTTAAAAGTAGTTGCAACTGCAAATAATTTAAGTAACTACTCAGATTATGAATATTCTGCTCAATTAACTAATCCAAAAGGAAAAGTAGTTGCAACTAAAAAAGTTAAAATTTCCAGTGAAACGACATCAATCGACTTTAATGAAATTAAAAACCCTGAATTATGGGACGTAAATAAACCAAATTTATATTCTATTTCAGTTTCATTATTAGAGAAAGGAATTCAAAAAGACAAACTTGTTGATAAAGTAGGTTTCAGATGGTATGAATTTAAAGACAACGGACCATTTTATCTTAATGGAAAAAGAATATTAATCCGTGGAACACATCGTCATGAAGAATTAGCTGGTGTAGGAGCGGCAATGTCAAATGAGCAACACCGAAAAGATCTTGAATTAATAAAAGAAATGGGTGCTAATTTTGTTCGACTAGCTCATTACCCTCAAGATCCTGAAGTTTATAAAGCATGTGATGAATTAGGATTGTTAGTTTGGGACGAATTGCCATGGTGTCGAGGCGGAATTGGAAATGCAGAATGGCAAACGAATTCTAAAAACATGTTGGTAGAAATAATCAATCAAAATTACAATCATCCTTCAATTATTTTATGGTCTTTAGGAAACGAAATGGGTTGGTTACCTGATTTCCCTGATGGAGACAATACCGCAAAAATGACCTCTTTTTTGAGTGAATTGAATGACATGGCTCATAAATTAGATCCTACTCGTAAAACGGTGATTCGTAAATATGAAGAAGGTTCAAAAATTGTTGACGTTTTCTCTCCATCAATTTGGTCGGGATGGTATTCAGGAAGCTATAAAAGCTACAAAAAAGCAATAGATAAATATAAATTAGATTACAAACACTTTATCCATGCTGAATATGGCGGAGATAGCCAGGTAGGTAGACATTCTGAAAACCCAATTAATGGAGAAGGGATTATAAAATCTGAAGGTTGGGAAGAAGCTATAGTTCAAACTAAAGTGGCTAATATTGCTCAAATAGGGGATTGGAGTGAAAATTATATTGTTGATTTATTTGATTGGCACTTACATATTTCTGAAAACGACCCTACATTTGTAGGAAATATGCAATGGGCTTTTAAAGATTTTGCAACCCCATTACGCCCAGAAGATGATATTCCTTATATGAATCAGAAAGGGTTGGTTGACAGAAATGGAAATCCAAAAGATGCCTTTTATGTATTTAAAAGTTATTGGAGCGACAAACCATTTACATACATAGAATCACACACATGGACCGATCGTCAAGGGCCTAAAAATACTCCGAGAACAATTTGCGTTTTTAGTAACTGTCCGAAAGTGGAGTTGTTTTTAAATGGAGTTTCTCTAGGTGTAAAAAATCGTGACATTACTTCATATCCCGCCTGTGGTTTAACATGGGAAGTTAATTTTGCAGATGGTAAAAATAATTTTATAGCCGTTGGTATTACCAAAGAGGGTAAAAAAGTAAATGATACTATCGATGTTAATTACAGATATGTAAAAAATGGAGCTGCTGATGGGTTGAAGTTATCTGCTGAGAAAATGAAGAACGGCAATTATTTAGTAACTGCAATTGCAGTTGATAAAAATAATATGCGTTGTTTAGATTATGAAGATCGAGTTTATTTCCAATGTTTATCAGGCGGTTCAACGTTGAAAAATCAAGGAACTCCAACTGGAAGCGAATCAATAAAAATGTCTAATGGAAAAGCAGCTATTGAAGTGATTCCTAATTCAAAAGGAGAATTTATAGAAATGAATATTCTAAATCAGAATTTCAAAGGGGAATATTTAAAGTTTAAAAAATAATTGAATTTTATCAATTCTTTCAAATGAAAAATAGGGGTATAAAACTATTTATATTATTTTCATGGATCTCTCTAATGAGTTGTTCCAATATGAAAATGGCTATTAATTTGAATGAAATTGAAAGAAGTCGTGTACTTGAAAATGCCAATATTTATATAACAGAAACTCCTAAAACTATTACCTCTTCATTTTGCGAAAGAAGTACAGGAAACAACCATGATTATTATTCTGAAGGAGATTATTGGTGGCCGGATGATAAAAACCCCGATGGTCCTTATATTCGTAAAGATGGCTTGACCAACCCAGCCAATTTTAACGAACATCGCGAAGCATTAATCCATTTCAGCCAATTGTCAGGCGCATTGGCTTCAGCTTATGTTTTAACAAATGATAAAAAATACGCTCTAAAATTAGCAGAACATTTAAAAGCTTGGTTCGTAAATGAAGCTACTAAAATGAATCCAAATTTGCTTTATGCTCAAGCTATAAAAGGCTTGGCTACTGGAAGGGGAATTGGAATTATTGATACCGTTCATTTGGTTGAAGTGACTAAAGCAATACAAGCAATTCAATATTCGTCCGCTCTTTCAATTGAAGAATACAATTCAATTAATCAGTGGTTTACTAATTATTTAAACTGGATTACCACACACGAATATGGAATTGCTGAACGCGATAATGGAAATAATCATAGTGTTTGCTGGACGATGCAAGTTGCCGCTTTTGCCAATTTAATAGGTGATGAAAAAACGATGGTTTTTTGTAGAAATTTTTATAAAAACACTCTATTACCTAATCAAATGGAAAAAGACGGTAGTTTTCCATTGGAATTAAAAAGAACAAAACCCTTTGGTTATTCGTTATTTAATTTGGATGCAATGACTAGTATTTGTCAGATTTTATCTACCAAAAATCACAACCTTTTTGCCTACACTACCAGCGATGGTAAAAATATAGAACTAGGAATAAAATTCATGTTTCCCTATATCGAAAATAAATCAATTTGGAAATACCAACACGATGTAATGTATTGGGATGAATGGCCTGTGCGTCAATCCAATTTGCTTTTTGGTGGTTTGGCATTTAAAAATAAAAAATACATAGAATTGTGGAAATCGCTTAACGCCAATTTTACTTCTCCTGAAATTGTAAGGAATATGCCCGTTAGAAATCCTATTTTATGGGTATTGAAATAATAATCGTTAAACTAAATTCGTTTCTCTAAGTCAAAAAAAAACAAATAATAATTTTAAATAATAATGAAAAAATTAATCGCAGCATCCCTTTTAGGTTTATTATCATTTTCACCTATAATCGCTCAAGATAAAACTAAACCAAATGTGCTTTTTATCGCTGTAGACGACTTGAAGCCTTTGTTAGGTTGTTATGGAAACACATTGGTAAAAACTCCAAATATTGATAGATTAGCGAAAATGGGAACGGTGTTTCAAAATAATTACTGCCAACAAGCGGTTTGTGGTCCAACACGTGCGAGTTTATTAACAGGAATGCGACCAGATGTAACTAAAATACGTGATTTACATACTAAAATGAGGGATATGAATCCTAATATTGTAACGCTTCCAGAATATTTTATAAGTCAAGGCTATACTACTTCGGGAATTGGTAAAATATTTCATCCGAGTTGTGTTGAAAAAAAGTACGACCCACAATCATGGACAATCCCTTTTTTAGTTGCGAAAGAGTCTGATTATTTTAATGGCATGCCAGTTCAAAAACATTATCAATCCCCGGAATTAAAATCTTTACAAGTAAAAACAGAAGTTGCAATTAAAGATAAAAAGAAGGGTAAAAAAGACGATGAAGATGAAGATGGTGGTGGAGCAAGAGGTCCAGCTTTTGAAAGTTTGGATTTACCAGATAATGCTTATGATGACGGTGTAAGTGCGCTTTTAGCTGAAAAGCAAATCATTAAATTAACAAAAGCTAACAAACCATTTTTTATGGCAGTTGGTTTTCGTAAACCACATTTACCATTTGTATCACCAAAAAAATATTGGGATTTGTACAATCTTGAAGACATGCCTATAGCCGAATTCCAAGAACATGCTTTAAATAGTAAAGTTTTTTCTTATCAATACCCTGGCGAATTGACTAATTATTCTGGAGTTAAAGAATACGCTAAATTTGATAAAAATGAAAATAATGAATTTGAATTGGCTATCGATAAACAAAAAGAATTAGTTCATGCTTATTATGCTGCAGTTTCTTATACTGATGCACAAGTAGGAATATTGTTAAACACTTTAGAAAAGTTAGGTACTTTAAACAATACGATAATTGTACTTTGGGGTGATCATGGATGGCATTTAGGTGATCATGATATGTGGGGAAAACACACGAATTATGAGCAAGCTACCAAAGCGCCATTAATTATTGCTGCACCAGGATTAAAAGGAGGTCAAACTAAATCGATGACTGAATTTGTTGATGTTTTTCCAACACTTTGTGAATTATCAGGAGGAAAAGTGCCAACATATTTAGATGGTAAAAGTTTAGTTCCAATAATGAAAAACAATAAAGTTTCGGTTAAGGAATATGCTATGAGTCAATATCCTAGAAAAATGCCTAAAGCGGATATAAAAAAAGAAGATGGGAAAGGAAAATTAATGGGTTATTCAATGAGAACTTTACAATATCGATATACTGTTTGGTTGAAAAATTTTACGAGCGACCAACCCTATAGTGCAGATAAAGTTTACACTATAGAATTATACGATTATACTAAAGATCCATTGGAAAAAGTAAATGTGGCAAATGACAATAAATATGCGTCAGTAGCCGCTGATTTAGATAAAAAAATGGTTGACTATTTCAAATCAAAAGTTTCTAAATAATTATTAAGATGATGAACAAAAAATTTTTAAAATTACTTCCGTTTTTTTGTTTTTTGATTATTTCAAATGGAATAATCGCACAACAGAAAAATGGCAATCAGCCTAACATTTTATTTATCGCTGTTGACGATTTAAAACCAATTTTAGGTTGTTATGGAAACACATTGGTAAAAACTCCAAACATCGATAGATTAGCAAAAATGGCAACCGTTTTTAATAAAAATTATTGTCAACAAGCAATTTGCGGACCTACAAGAGCAAGTATTATGACGGGAACTCGTCCAGATGTAACTCAGGTATGGAATTTAACTACACAAATGCGTGATGTGAATCCAAATTTAGTAACCCTTCCTCAATATTTAATCAGTCAGGGTTATGAAACTTCTGGAATTGGAAAAATTTATCATCCTTCTAGTGCAATTGGTGGTGTGGATCCAGTTTCTTGGAGTATTCCATATTTAAAATCGAAAGAATCTGATTTCCCAGCTGATTTGGGTTCTCCTGCCAATGGGCAATACCAGTTGCCTGAAACAAAAACAAGAATGACTCCCGAAATAATTGCTGAAAGAAAAAAGCAGAATAAAGATTTGGCAGCAAATGATGAGAATCCTAAAAGTATAAAAGGGCCATCAATTGAATGTATTGATTTACCAGATAATGCCTACCAAGATGGAGTTAATGCCCTTTTAGCAAAAGAACAAATTATAAAACTTTCTAAACGCACTAAACCGTTTTTCATGGCGGTAGGATTTTCTAAACCTCATTTACCTTTTGTATCTCCTAAAAAATATTGGGATTTATATAAAAGAGAGGACATGCCACTTGCCTCTTTTCAAGAACATTCTAAAAACGGACCTTTAATCGCCTATCATCAATCGGGTGAATTACGAAATTATCTAGACATTCCTGAATTTGCTTCATTACCTGCCGATTCTCTTCGAATTGGTTTGAAACTTGAAAAACAAAAAGAGTTAATTCACGGATATTATGCAGCTGTATCCTATTTAGATGCTCAAGTTGGAATATTATTAAACACATTAGAATCTCTGGGTACATTAAACAAAACTATAATTGTACTTTGGGGAGATCACGGATGGCATTTAGGAGATCATGATTTGTGGCACAAACACACCAATTTTGAGGAAGCTACTAGAGCTCCTTTAATCATTGCAGGCCCTGGAATTAAATCAGGGAAAACAAATTCTTTATCTGAATTTGTTGATGTGTTTCCAACTATTTGTGATTTAGCAGGTGTACCTATTCCAAATAAATTAGATGGTATTAGCTTAAGGCCACTGATGTTAAACAATAGCGCAAAAGTGAATGATTACTCCATTAGTCAATATCCTAGAAAATTAAAGAAATTGGAAATGATTAATAAAGGGTATACCGATTCTAAAATGATGGGTTAAAGTTTGAGAACCGATAAATACAGATACACTATTTGGATGAATAATTTTACAAGCAAGCAACCATTCAAC
>CALPMA020000027.1 GCA_943324545.2 Chitinophaga pinensis | reverse complement strand
TTTATTATTTCTAAATCAATTATCCTTTTTTTATAGAATAAATTCGTTTTATTTTTATCCAATAAATATTCTAAAAATCCAACATCTGGTTTTAAGATAAATCAATATCGCCCACAAACAAAAAAGACAAACTAATAGTTTGTCTTTTTTTATTAAGTTTTCTCAATAAAACTAAAGTGTAAACTTTATTTTAAAATTTCTAAAATCTTTTCCAGAGCCATTCCTCTTGAACCTTTTATTAATAGCAGACTTTCTTTTGGTAAATTTGATTTAAAAAAATTAGCAAAATCTTCAAAGGTTAAAAAGAAGTTGCAATTATGATTATGAACTCTATTAGCATAAAACTCTTTTCCGATAAAATAAGTAGCTATCGAATTGTTTTTTATTACAAGTTCAACTATTGATTTGTGTTCTTCCAAACTCTCCTCACCCAACTCAAACATATCGCCTAGAATTGCAATTTTATTGTTATTTTCTAATTGGAAAAAATTCTCAAGTGCAACTTCCATACTGCTAGGATTAGCATTATAAGCATCTAATATAATTTCATTAGAATGAATAGTTAACATTTGAGATCGATTGTTTTGGGGGACAAATCCTTCAATTGCACTTTTTATATCATTCATTGAAACCCCAAATTTAATTCCGATTGAAATAGCAGCATTAATATTATTTGAATTATATAAACCAATTAAATGAGAAGTAATTTTAGTGTGATTTACTTCCACCTCAACGAAAGGATTTGCATTGATAGAATTAATAAGTACGTCGGCATTTTGAGTGTTTAATCCAAAGGTAAAGGAATTTATACGGGTAGTTTTTTCAACTTGTATTGGGTCATTTAAATTTACAAATACAGTTTTTTGATGGTCACTCAAATAGGAATACATTTCGGATTTTCCTTTAATGACTCCTTCTACTCCGCCAAAACCTTCTAAATGGGCCTTTCCAAAATTAGTGATATAACCAAAATCAGGTTTTGCTATTTCGCACAAAAATTCAATTTCTTTTTGATGATTGGCACCCATTTCTACAATACCAACTTCTGTATCTTTAGAAAATGAAAGCAGCGTTAATGGAACACCAATATGATTATTTAAATTTCCTAAAGTCGCTTTAGTTTCATATTTCCTAGATAATACAACTTGAATTAATTCCTTAGTAGTTGTTTTTCCGTTACTACCAGTTAATGCAATAATAGGAATATTCAAGTAATCTCTATGAAATTTAGATAACTCTTGTAAAGTCTCCAAACTATTTTTTACAACAATTGTTCGATCATCGATAAAATAATTGGGGTTATCAATTATAACATAATTTGCACCTTTTTCCAATGCTTCCTTTGCAAAGGTATTGGCGTCAAAATTATCTCCTTTAATTGCAATAAACATTGATTCAGGTTCAATTTTTCTTGTATCAATTGAAACCGATTTGCATTTTAAAAAAAAATGGTGAATACTTTTTAAATCCATTAAAAAACAATTTTATATAACAAAAGCCCTAAAAGGGCTTTTGTTAAAATATTTAGAGTAAAATTAATTTCTTGCTCTTTTCTTTTTGTCTGCTTTTGCACCCATTCTTGACATTGCACATCTAAAACCTATGTAATCAGTTGCCATATCTTGCGGGAAATATCTTCTTTGTGCTGGATCTAACCAATAGGCTCTATCTCTCCAGGATCCTCCTTTATAAACTCTAACTTCATCATTTACTAAGGTTGTTCTTTTGTTAGACTTATCGTATTTTCTAACCATTGCGCCTAAACTATCTAGAGTTACATTATGTTTTGGAGCATCATACATTCTCTTATTATCTGAGAGTTTTGCCCCTTCATCGTTGCCACCAAAATCGAAATACCTTGTAGATTGCTTGTCCCCATCTCTATAATTTCTTTCATCACTTTTATCAAAATTAACTCTTAAATAAGTTTCTTTTTCATCAATAGGAACTTGAACAATTTGCCCAGGTGAATTTCTTGCAATAATTTTTCCGTTAGGCAATGTATCATATTTAATGTTTGTTGGAGTAACTATCTCAGCTTTTCTATCGGCTCCGATTTTATTTTTGGTAAATTCATTTCCTCTAAAATAGTTAAAATCACTTACTTCATCATCTACAATAGGTCTGTAAACATCAGCAACCCATTCGGCAACATTTCCGGCCATGTCATATAAACCAAAATCATTTGGCGGGTATGATTTAACAGTATTTGTAATATCAGCACCGTCATCAGACCAACCTGCAACTCCGCCATAATCACCTTTTCCTTGTTTGAAGTTAGCTAATTGATCCCCTTTTGTTTTTCTTTTTCCAGAACGGGTATAAGTTCCAGACCATGGGTACTTCTTTTGACCTTTATAAGAATTGTATTCTCTTTGTCCAACATCTGCTGCCGCTGCATACTCCCATTCCGCTTCTGTTGGGAGTCGGTACTCTGGTAATAACAATCCAGAAGTTCTTTGCGCATATACATTAATATTGTTTTTAGTAGTCGCAGCTTGACCTTTAGACCCTGCAACTTTTATCGGTTTAGATTTAGAATTTTTTGGTCCTTTGAATACTATTTTTTCATCACCCCCAAAAACTTTAGTTGGAGCATTTAAATACGTTTCAGTACTGAAGCTACTTTCAGCTTTAACATCCATAACCTTCGCATCCTTTTTTAAATAACCTTCCCTTTCTAAAGTATTTTCATTTACACGGTCAGTTCTCCACTTACTAAATTCAACTGCTTGAATCCAATTTACGCCCACAACCGGATAAGAAGCATAGGCAGGATGTCTTAAATAATTATTTGTGTAAGTCTCATTATATCCCAATCTATTTCTCCAAACTAAAGTATCAGGCAGAGTTCCTGGATAAATGTTTTTATAATTTTCATCATCTGGCGAAAATACTCTTTTGGTCCAATCTAAGTATTCCATATACATCAAATTGGTTACCTCAGTTTCATCCATATAAAAAGACGCAACATGCTGTTGATTTGGTGTGTTATTCCAATCATGCATAACATCATCTTGAACTTTTCCCATAGTAAATGTTCCACCTTCAACCATTACTAATCCTGGCGCTGTTGCTTGCTTCTTAAACTTATTATTATATTGAAACCCTCCTTTTTTATCATTAATTTTCCACCCAGTAGCAGAAGAACCGCCCTTTGAGCTTGATTGCTTACTACAACTAGAAACTCCTAACAAAAGTACTAGTACTAGAAAAAAATTAATAATTACAGTTTTGTTTGCTTTCATACTTAAAAATGGTAATAAATTCGTGGCGAATATAATAATTTACTATTAAACCACAATGTATTTGTTTTAAATTATTTCAAAATATTAATAAAAAATGGTATTACAATCTCAAAACGCAAAAATAAAACAAATATTATAAAATGCCCCAAAATTTAATTTTAATCTACACACTAATTATTGTAAATTAGCGTTATCAATAACTGATTATGAAAGTTAAATTCTTCTTTATCGTGTTAATCTCTATTGCGACTTTTTCCCAAAAAAAAGGTGACGTTTCATTTGTTTGGATAGAAAAATCAGAACTTACCTATAATTCCTTTAAATTCAATATTCCACAAATAAAATCTGATAATTTTACATTTGATATTTCAAAAAAAACTATAAATTATAATTTAAATTTACCTCAATCGGAATTAATCGATGAAAATTCGCTTCAAATAACCAATATAATTTATGAAGACATTTCAATTTCTGAGCTTGGTGATTTAAACTTAAAAAATATACCAAATTCAATTAATTCAAAGTTATTTTCAACTGTTTCTAGGGATAAAATTTTTGCCTTTATAAGTCTTTCCCCAATAATAAAAAATGCTGAAGGCTTTAAAAAAATAGTGTCGTTTTCTTACTCCTTTTCGAACTATAACAACATCAGTAACTCTTCAGAAAATAGAAATTCTTTACAAATTTCAAATTCTGTATTATCAAATGGAGATTGGTTTCGATTTTATGTCGAAAAATCGGGGGTTTATAAAATTTCAAAAAGTTTTTTAAGTGATCTAGGCTTTAATGTGAATGTAGATCCCAGAAAAATTAAAATCTTTGGTAACGGAGGTCGAATGCTTCCTTTATTGAATAGTACTACCTATCCAGAAGATTTAGCCGAAAATGCAATTCAATTTATTGGCGAAAATGACGGAGTATTTAACGATAACGATTACATACTTTTTTATGCAGAAGGGGTTGACAATTGGAACGAAGAAAGTCAAACCAATAATAATTTATTTACCTCAAAATCTTACTATTATGTAACTGTAAGTGGTGATTTAGGAAAACGTATTCAGAATTTTTCACAACCTTCACAACCAGCAACATTTAATATTACCACTTTTGATGACTATCAATTTCATGAAGTCGATTTGATAAATATTGTACGTGCCGGTAGACAATGGTTTGGTGAAGCATTTAATATTAATAACGAACAAGAATTTACTTTTGATGTTCCTAATGCTGTAACTTCTATTCCGGCAAATTTAAGCGTTATTGTTGGTACAAACGCCTATAATGCAACTACTTTTAAAGTAGAATCTAATGGTCAATTAGTTGGAAATATGAATTTATCAGCAATAACTGCTGGATCAGGAACAGAACTAAATATTGCATCTTTGCCAGCAAATACAACAATTGCTTCTGCAAACACAATAAAAATAAAACTTAAGTACGATAACAATGGCGTTCCCTCGTCAAATGCTTATTTAGATAATATAATTTTAAAATCGAAACGAAATTTAACTGGTTATGGAAAACAATTTCGCTTTCAATATAATGGAACCAATATTCTTAATGGAATAGCTTCCTATCAATTCAATTCGGCTTCAAGCATTTCAAATGTTTGGGATATAACTGATATTTATAATGTTACTAATATTGATAACCCAAACCAAGGCAACTTTACATTTAAAGCACCACTTGGAGACTCTAGAAAATACATAGCTATCGATTATTCAGATTTATATAATCCATTAAAAGAAAATGCGACAAGAGTTGTCAATCAAAATATAAAAGGCACAATTTTCAAAAATAATCAAGGAGTTTTTCAAGATCTTGATTATTTAATTATTACACCGGCATTTTTAAAACCTCAAGCAGATAAATTAGCAGCATTTCATTCCAGTTATTCCCGCTTAAATGTAAAAACTGTAACTTTAGAATCTATTTATGAAGAATTTTCTTCTGGAAAACAAGACATTGCTGCAATTAGAAATTTAATTAAATATGTCTATTTTAATGCTTCAGATCCTACTAAAAGAATAAAATATGTTAATTTATTTGGGGACGCTTCCTTTGATTATAAAAATAGAATTCCAAACAACTCCAATATCGTTCCCATATTTCATGCCTTAAACAGTACAACTGGAGGTGAGGCATCATATGCATCCGACGACTTTTTTGGCTACATGGATCCTTCAGAAGGAAACTTAGCCTATTATTTTGGCGGAATTGATATTGCAGTGGGAAGAATGTTAGTGAGTACTAATGCTCAGGCAGAAGAAATGATCAATAAAGTTTTTGAATACAATGATTTAAAATCTTACGGAAATTGGAGAAATAATTATGTTGCAATTTCTGATGATTCCGATAAATCTTCAGACGCATCATTACAGTTCAGACAAAATCAATTGGCAGAAAGAATTGTTTCTGAAAAACCATTTATTAATGTTAAAAAAGTATTGCTTGACTCTTATACTCAAGAAACTTCATCAGGAGGAAATCGCTATCCAAAAGCACGAGAAGATATTTTTAATGCCTTCGAAAAAGGAGCTTTAGTTTTCAATTATCTGGGGCATGGTGGGGAAGACGGTCTGACTGGAGAAAGAATTTGGGAAAAATCTGATGGTCAGACATTAAAAAATCAATACAAATACCCATTATTTATTACCATTACCTGCGATTTTTCAAGATTTGATAATCCATACCGTCCAACCGCAGGAGAATACACCTATTGGAATCCAAAAGGAGGTGCTATTTCTATGGTGACTACCACAAGGTCTATTGGTCAAGGATCGGCAGAATTATTTAATGAAAAACTATCTGAATATTTATTTTCTTATGGTTCTAACCAATACACCTCAATCGCAGAAGCTTTACGATTAGCTAAAAATAGTAATCCAAGTTCATCATCTAATGTCGTTTTTTATATAGGCGATCCCGCTTTAATGCTGGCTATTCCAAAACCTAAAATTCGATTAACGAAAGTAAATGACATTCCTATTACTGGAACAATACCCGATTTTAAATCGCTAGCCTACGTAAAATTATCTGGAGAGGTTACCGATGAAAATGACACTTTATTACCAAATTATAATGGCGAATTAGCAATAAATATATTTGATAAAAACATAATAAAAGTTACATTTAACAATGACGGAAATAGCCCTCCAATTAATTTCAACACTTTAGGAGAAACCATTTTTAGAGGAAACGCTTCAATTACTAATGGCCAATTTGAATTTGGATTTGTAGTACCAAGAGATATTAAAATTCCTATTGGAAATGGACGAATTAGTTTTTATTCTAAAAAAAATTCAGAATATTTTGATAATTCCGGCGTAAATACCGACATCAAAATTGGAGGAAT
Organism: Chitinophaga pinensis; assembly: GCA_943324545.2. Lineage (GTDB taxonomy): Bacteria > Bacteroidota > Bacteroidia > Flavobacteriales > Flavobacteriaceae > Flavobacterium. The sequence goes on along the minus strand of CALPMA020000027.1, from coordinate 13,224 downwards.
AAATACATTGGCTGCAGCCGATACTACTCCTCCATCTGTAAAATTATACATGAACGACCAAACATTTGTTTCTGGGGGAATTACAAATGCCTCTCCATTTTTTCTAGCTTATCTTGAAGATGAAAACGGCATAAATACGGCTAGCGGAATAGGACATGATATTGTAGCTATTTTAGACGGAAATGAAAGCGAACCTTATGTAATTAATGATTACTATGAAACAGAATTGGATAACTACAAAAAAGGGAAGCTAAGATATCCATTTAGAAACTTAGCTCCTGGAATACATACCATTACTTTTAAAGCTTGGGATGTATACAACAATCCAATTAATGCAGAAATTCAATTTGTGGTTGTAAGCGACGATTCTATGACACTAACCAATGTTTTAAATTATCCAAACCCTTTTGTCAATTATACTCAATTTTGGTTTACCCATAATCATCCATTTGAACCATTAGAAGTTCAAGTTCAAGTGATGACAATAACAGGCAAAATAGTTTGGTCTAAAAATCAAGTGGTTTACACCGATGGATTTCTTTCACGAGATATCACTTGGGACGGAAAAGACGATTTTGGGGATAAAATTGGAAAAGGGGTCTATGTCTATAAATTGACAGTAAAAGCTACTTTAACCAATCAAAAAACGGAAAAGTATGAAAAATTGGTAATACTTTAATAATGTACTATATTTGTCTAATATAATTTTAAAATAGAATGAAAAAAATAGCTATAATATTGTTTTGCATTACTACAATTACTTGCCTAAAAGCACAAGAAAGAGTAATAACCACAGGAGTTCCTTTTATATTAATAGCTGCAGATGCAAGAGCTGCAGGTTTAGGAGATCAAGGTGTTGCGACTTCGGCTGATGCCTTTTCCCAACAATGGAACCCAGCAAAATACGCTTTTTCATCTGAAAAACAAGGGTTTACAACGAGCTATACTCCCTATCTAACCGCATTAGTGAATGACATTTCATTGGGACAGGTAAACTATTTTAACAGATACAATGAAAGAAGTGCATTTGCATTTAGTTTACGTTATTTTAGCCTTGGAGAAATAGAACTTAGAGATAATGCATTTGACCCAGCAAATATTGTAAGACCAAATGAATTATCATTTGACGGTTCTTACGCTTTGAAATTAAGTGATAAATTTTCGATGTCTGTAGCTGGACGATTTATTAGCTCCAGTTTAAGAATCGATAATACAAATGATAGAACAGCAGCTAATACTTTTGCGTTTGATGTTGCTGGATTTTTTCAGTCAGAACAAACTGCATTTGCCGATTTTGATGGACGATACCGTCTTGGTTTCAACTTTCAAAACTTGGGTCCAAAAATAAATTATGACGCTAATGTCTCCGATATCAATGCCAATTTTTTACCTGCGCAAATGAAATTAGGAGGTAGTTTTGACTTTATATTTGATGATTACAACAAAATTACTACTAGTTTAGAATTAAATAAATTATTGGTTCCAACTCCACAAGTTGACGGTTCTAATCTTTACGATTATAATCAAGATGGATTAACAAATACACAAGATTTAAGAGATGCAAATGCCGATTATAAAAAAATTGGTTGGGTTTCAGGGATTTTTCAATCTTTTAATGATGCGCCAGGTGGATTTGGTGAAGAGTTAAGAGAAATAACTTATTCGGCAGCGGCTGAATATTTATATCAAGACTCATTCGCAATGCGTTTGGGTTATTTTCATGAAAGCCCAGTTAAAGGAGCGAGACAATATTTTACTTTTGGTGCCGGATTTAAATACAATGTGGTTAAAATTGATGTTTCCTATCTAATGTCAACTTCTAAAGTTCAAAACCCACTAGAAAATACTTTGCGATTCTCTTTAACATTTAACTTTGGAGAAAAATACGAAGACTATTAAGAGAAAATAACTAAAAATAACAATCCAAATTTCAATGAAATTTGGATTTTTTTTCCTCTAAAAACTATGAAAAAAATCAATATTACCTCAACGTTTACAATATTTGATTCTATTTCTGAATTACCAAATGACGTGTTTTCATTAATGGAAAAAGCCGTGGAAATTAGGAAAAAAGCATACGCTCCTTATTCCCATTTTCGAGTGGGTGTGGCACTATTGCTGGATAACAATCAAATTGTTTTAGGTTCAAACCAAGAAAATGCTGCTTATCCATCTGGGCTTTGCGCTGAAAGGGTGGCTATCTTTTCTGCTGGGACACTTTATCCTGAAGCCAAAATTATTAAAATGGCAATATCTGCGACTTCAGATCATAATCCGACTCTAACTCCTATTCCACCTTGTGGAGCTTGCCGACAATCTATTTCTGAATACGAAATAAAACAAGAGCTGGCTATTGAAATCTATTTTATGGGGGAATCTGGAAACGTATATAAATCAGACTCGTTGAAGAATTTACTACCCCTAATGTTTGATAAGAAATTATTGTAACCCTTTTAATTCGGGTAAAGCAATGATAATTACATTATATTAAATTATACTGCAATTATTAAATAATTTCATAAAAAAAACAGCCAATAAATAATATTAATAGTGTAGGTTGTAATTTATTAAATAAAAATACTATTATATTTTACTTCTTAGAAGTAATGTATTATTTTTGCATCTTGAAATTTGTGTGTATTTCTATTTTTTAAATAGTTATAAATTGCAAATCCAATTAACAATTTACTAAAATGAAAGAAGTTACAAAAGAAGTTTATTTAAAGTGGTATGAAGACATGCTACTTTGGAGAAAATTTGAAGACAAATTAGCAGCACTTTACATTCAACAAAAAGTTAGAGGTTTCCTACATTTATATAATGGGCAAGAAGCAGTTTTAGCTGGGGCATTACACGCAATGGACCTATCTAAAGACAAAATGATTACGGCCTATAGAAATCACGTTCAGCCAATTGGAATGGGTGTTGATCCTAGAAAAGTAATGGCTGAATTGTTAGGAAAAGTAACAGGAACTTCTAAAGGTATGGGTGGCTCAATGCACATTTTTTCTAAAGAACATGGTTTTTTTGGAGGTCATGGAATTGTAGGAGCTCAAATCCCTGTGGGAGCTGGAATTGCATTTGCTGATCAATATTTTGAAACTGGCGGTGTAACTATGACTTATTTTGGTGATGGTGCAGCCCGTCAAGGGTCACTTCATGAAGCTTTTAACATGGCAATGTTATGGAAATTACCAGTGGTATTTATTGTTGAAAACAATGGATATGCAATGGGAACTTCTGTTGAAAGAACTGCCAATCATACAGATATTTGGAAACTTGGTTTAGGATATGAAATGCCTTGCGGACCTGTGGACGGAATGAATCCAGTGAAAGTTGCTGAAGCAATGCATGAAGCAATAGAAAGAGCGCGTCGTGGTGACGGACCTACATTTTTAGAAATGAAAACGTACCGTTATAGAGGTCACTCTATGTCGGATGCCCAATTATATCGTACCAAAGACGAAGTGGACGAATACAGAAAAATTGATCCAATTACTCAAGTATTAGATGTAATCATGGACAAAAAATACGCTACAGCAAAAGAAATTGAAGCAATTGAGGAAAGAGTAAAAGACTTAGTTGAAGAATGTGTAACATTTGCGGAAGAGTCTCCATTTCCAGAAATACAACAATTGTACGATGTGGTTTACGAACAAGAAAACTATCCATTTATCCCTCATAAACTTAAATAATTATGGCAAAAGTAATCACCATGCCTCGATTGAGCGATACGATGACCGAAGGTACCGTAGCTTCATGGCTAAAAAAAGTTGGCGATAAAGTTTCTGAAGGTGATATTCTTGCCGAAATTGAAACTGACAAAGCAACTATGGAATTTGAATCTTTCAATTCTGGTACTCTTTTATATATTGGAATTAAAGAAGGGGAATCAGCGGCTTGCGATTCGTTGTTAGCAATTATAGGAAAAGAAGGAGAAGATATTACTGATTTAATTAATTCTGCTCCGGCTCAAGTGGAAACTTCAACACCAGAAGCAGCAGTTGTAGAATCAACATCAAGCACTGCTCAACCTACATCGGCTTTACCAAAAGGAGTTGTAGTGGTGACAATGCCTCGATTAAGTGATACCATGACGGACGGAACAGTAGCAACATGGTTGAAAAAAGTAGGCGATAAAGTGGCTGAAGGCGATATACTTGCCGAAATTGAAACTGATAAAGCAACCATGGAATTTGAATCATTCAATGCAGGTACTTTATTATTCATTGGAATACCACAAGGTGGAACCGCACCCTGCGATTCCCTATTAGCAATAATTGGACCAGCAGGAACTGATATTTCTGGAATAGCAGAAAATTTCAAAGCCACAGGTTCAGCTGCTCCAGTAGAAATTACTAAAGAAGCTACTGCTGAAATTGTGAGTGCTTCAGAACTAGCTCTGGCTAGCTTCTCAAATGAAAGAGTATTTGTATCTCCATTAGCTAAAAAAATAGCAGAAGAAAAAGGAATTAACCTTTCTCAAGTTAATGGTTCTGGTGAAAATGGAAGAATTATAAAAAGTGATGTTGAGAATTTTGTGCCGGGAACTTCGGCTGCGGTAGCTCATCCATCGGTTTCTGTTGCAACAGAGTCAGCTCCAGCAGCTGCTAGACCAGTTGTTCCAATAGGAGAAAAAATGACAGAAGAAATTAAGAATTCACAAATGCGCAAAATTATTGCAAAACGTTTGGCCGAATCTTTATTTACAGCGCCACATTACAACCTTGTTATTGAGGTTTCAATGGATGAAGCAATGAAGTCTAGAGCAATAATTAATAGCGTTCCAGATACGAAAGTGTCATTTAACGATATGGTAATTAAAGCAAGCGCATTAGCATTAAAGAAACATCCAAAAATAAATTCACAATGGAGAGAAGATTCCATTCTTATCAATTACCATGTGAATATTGGAGTTGCTGTTGCAGTTGAAGACGGATTAGTAGTTCCTGTTTTACCTTTTACTGATGCAATGAGTTTGTCACAAATAAGTGAAAATGTTAGAGATCTTGCCGGAAGAGCAAAAAGTAAAAAATTATTACCAACAGAAATGGAAGGCAGTACCTTTACTATTTCTAATCTAGGTATGTTTGGAATTACTGAATTTAATTCAATTATCAACCAACCCAATTCTGCAATTTTATCGGTAGGAGCAATTGTTGAAAAACCAGTAGTGAAAAACGGACAAATTGTTGTTGGAAATACTATGATGCTTTCATTAGCTTGTGATCACCGAACAATTGACGGCGCTACAGGAGCACAATTCCTTCAAACATTAAAACAATATATTGAAAATCCAGTTACGATGTTAGCTTAAGTTTTTCAATCAATATTTATAAAAAAAGTCCCGATACAATCGGGACTTTTTTATTTGTTCTTCTCTTCAATCCACTTGGACATGTATTTACTACTCTGAAGGGATTGGTGCTGCAACACAGAACCAATGAAATTCTTTAATCGATGAGATTTTAAATTGGATTCTAAATTACAAATTACCTCCTTAAAATCAGAAATGAAATCGGATTTCAAATAGCGTTTTTCAATAATAGCTATTCCATTAATTTGAGCTGAACCCCAAATCGATTTGTCATTATATAATGCAACTGCTTTAGAAGCAAATTCTGCTGGATTATCCGTTATAAAACCATTCCATGGAAGTTCGCCATTCATTGATTCTGCACCAATTGAAGAGGTAACACTAGGTGTTCCGCATTGCATGGATTCCAATAATTTTCCTTTTATTCCAGCTCCAAATCGCAGGGGTGCCAATACAACTCTAGCTTTTGAAACTACTTCTTGTGCATTTTCAGCACGCCCTAGAACATGAAATCCTTTTTTGGGTTGGTGCAATTGCAATACTTTATGAGATGGATAGGCCCCGTAAATTAGTAAATTGGCTTCTGGCATTTCCTTTCTAATTAAAGGCCAAATCGTATCATTTAAATATTGAACGGCATTCCAATTGGGTTCATGAACAAAATTTCCAATAAATATAAAATCCTTTCTTTCTTCAAATGACAACCAATTATTACTTTCGTTTTTAGAAATTGGATCTAAAAATAACGGTAGATAATACAACAAATCGGAATCTATTTTAAAGGTATTTTGCAACAAATCCATTTCCGCTTCCGAAACCATTATAGAAAGATCACAACGCAAAATACTAGCTATTTCTCTTTTCGAAATTTCTTCAGTTAATAAATCTCGGAATTCAAATTTGCGTTTTTCTTTAAAAGCCTTTTGACGGGACAATCGCAAACAATGAAGGTCAATTGTGTCTAATATTCTTAAGGCGTTTGGGCAAAATTCAGCCACTCTCCATCCAAATTGTTCTTCCATTAAAAACCGATCGAAAAACACCATCGTGGGATTTAACTCTTGGACAAAATCATCAAAACTGGAACAATTTAATTTTATGGCTTTTTTTTCGATTCCAAAAGCAGCCAAATCAATCATAAAATCGCTTTCCATCGCAGGAGTTGCAAAGGTGACATTCCAGCCCCATTGCTTGAATATAACTAATAATTGCTCCATTCTAGTTCCAGCAGCCGAAGAATTAGGTTCAGGCCAAACGAAACCAATTACAAGTATATTTTGAATTTGATTCATTGATTTAGGAACGTATTTTTTGCTCCCATTTCCAGGCGCTCGCCATCGCCTCTTCCAGTGTAGATTTTGCTTTCCAACCTAAAATATCATTAGCTTTATCAGTATTGGCATAGGCCGAAGAAATATCGCCTTCTCTTCTATCTACAATTTTGTAAGGTAATTTTTGACCGCTTACTTTTTCAAATGCTTGAATTACTTCCAAAACAGAGCTTCCAGTTCCTGTGCCAAGATTGTAGGTTTCAACAGGACTCTCGTTTTTATTACTTAATAAGCGTTGCAATGCGATAACGTGGGCTTTCGCCAAATCTACTACGTGAATATAATCGCGAACCGCAGTTCCATCGGGAGTTGGATAATCGTTGCCATAAACTGATAACTCTTTTCTCAAACCAAGACCAGTTTGGGTAATAAATGGAACTAAATTTTGAGGAACTCCAATTGGTAATTCACCGATTTCTGCTGATGGATGCGCTCCAATAGGGTTAAAATAACGCAACAAAATAGCTTTAATATTGGATACTTTAGCTACATCACGAATAATTTCTTCCCCAATTTGTTTCGTGTTACCATAAGGTGACATCGCTACTTTTATTGGCGCATTTTCTGTGATTGGCATTTCTTCTGCTTGTCCGTAAACAGTGCATGAAGAACTAAAAATAAAATTGGAATTGGGAATATTTTGTAATTCTTGAAGTAGATAAACTAGAGAATTGATATTGTTTTCATAATACAAAAGCGGATTTTCAACACTTTCACCAACCGCTTTTGATGCTGCAAAATGAATAACACCAGCAATATCGTTGTGTTTTATAAAAAAATTTTGAACTTCAGCTTTATCTCTTACATCTAGGTTTTTAAAAACTGGTTTTTTACCTGTAATAGCTACAATACCATTTAAAACCGTTTCTGAAGAATTGGATAGATTATCAATAATAATTACTTCAAAACCTTCATTTTGAAGTTCAACTACAGTGTGTGAACCTATAAATCCTAAACCTCCTGTTACTAAAATTTTCATATTTACTCTTTTAAATTTTTAGCCCTGATTAAAGTGAAAATCCTTTTTGTTTATTCTTTAAAAACAAAAAGATTGCAACGAAAAGCAGGAAATAGCTTCTGAATATTATTTCAGGTATTCTAAAACGGAATCCGTGATGAACTTAATTTGTTCGTCATCTAATTCGGTATGCATTGGTAAAGAAATAACTTGTTTTACCAATAAATTGGTTACCGGAAAATCTTCTTCTTTGTATCTCGCATCCATATAGGCTTTTTGAGAATGCAACGGAATGGGATAATAAATGGCACATGGAATTCCTTTATCCAATAAATGCTGCATCAATCCATCGCGGTCGCCCTCGATAATTCTCAAGGTATATTGGTGAAAAACATGACAGTCACAAATGTCGCATATACTTGGTGCAATTATATTTTTATGTCCTTCAAACGCGGCAGAATATTTTCTAGCCGCATTTTGACGAGCCGCATTATATTGATCCAATAACGGTAATTTAGCATTTAAAACTGCCGCTTGAATACTATCTAATCGGGAATTTACACCCACAACATCGTGATGGTAACGAACGTACATTCCATGATTTACAATTCCGCGAAGTTGGTGTGCAAGTGCATCATCATTAGTAAAAATAGCGCCTCCGTCTCCATAACATCCTAAATTTTTGGAAGGAAAAAAAGAGGTTGATCCTACGTGACCTATGGTACCTACTTTCTTTTTGGTACCATCAGAAAATTTGCAATTGGCACCAATTGCTTGGGCATTGTCTTCAATTACGTACAAATTAAATTCTTTTGCAATGCGCATAATCGCTTCCATATTGGCTGCACGACCAAACAAATGAACAGGCACAATAGCTTTCGTTTTTGGAGTTATGGCTTTTTTAATAGCATCTATAGAGATGTTCATGTTTACCAAATCTACGTCGACTAAAACGGGTGTTAATTGCAATAAAGCAATCACTTCCACGGTTGCTGCGAAGGTGAAATCAGCCGTAATTACCTCATCACCAGGTTTTAAATTCAAACCCATCATTGCAATTTGTAAAGCGTCGGTTCCATTTGCACATGGAATTACGTGCTTTACATCAAGATAAGTTTCTAGGTTTTTTTGAAATTGCTGAACTTGAGGTCCGTTTATATAAGTATTGGTATCTAAAACTTCTTGAATAGAACTATTTACCGCTTCTTTGATAGCTTCGTATTGCCCTTTCAGGTCAACCATTTGGATTTTTTTCATCAATATATAGATTAAATAGGTGATGTAATTCAAAGAAAAATTAAACTATTTCAAAAGTATTTTCTTCAAACTGAATACAAAAATAGTTATTTAATGAGTTATATCAATGAAAATTCTATAAAGTGATGTATTTTAGCGCCACAAATTATAATCAATGTTATTTATATATAATTTAATAGTGGTTTTAGCCGATTTTATTTTAAAAATCGTAGCATTATTCAATAACAAGATCAATCTTTTTATTGAAGGTAGAAAGCCGGTTTTTAATATTTTATCTGAAAAAATTAAGGCATACGACAAAACGATTTGGTTTCACGCTGCTTCATTAGGCGAATATGAGCAAGGATTACCAGTTATGGAGCGAATGAAAAGCAGGTTTCCGAACCACTTAATTGTATTGACTTTTTTTTCTCCTTCGGGTTATGAAGTTCGTAAAAATAATACCATCGCCGACGTAACGGTTTATTTGCCTTTAGATACTAAATCGAATGTGGATTTATTTATGAAAATTGTTCGTCCCGATATGGCTTTCTTTATTAAATATGAATATTGGCCAAATTATTTAAATGCATTACAAAATAAGGAAATCCCTACGTACTTGATTTCAGGTATTTTCAGAGAAAAGCAAGTTTTTTTCAAATGGTATGGCGGTTTTTACAGAAAAGCACTTGATGCATTTGAACATTTTTTTGTTCAAAATTCGAGTTCTAAAGAGTTGTTAATACAACTTGGTAAAACCAATGTTACGGTTTCTGGTGATACCCGATTTGATAGAGTTACCACTATATTAAATCAAAATAACCAACTTGATTTTGTTGCGGAATTCAAAAATAAAAACTTAACCTTAGTGGTTGGAAGTTCCTGGCCAAAAGACGAATCTTTATTGGTAAATTATATTAATTCCTCCAATAATGTGAAATTTATTATTGCTCCACATAACATTAATGAAGACCAGATTGCAAATTTGCAAAATCATATTTCAAAAAAAACAATCTTATTTTCTTCGATTAATTTAAATGATTTAGGCACTTCAAAGTTGGCAGAATACGATGTTTTAATTATTGATACTATTGGTATTTTGACCAAAATATACAGTTATGCTGATGTTGTATATGTGGGCGGTGGATTTGGAAATCCTGGGGTTCATAATATTTTAGAGCCTGCTACTTTTGGCGTACCAATAGTAATTGGGCCAAATTATAGTCATTTTGCCGAAGCAACGGCATTAGTAAAAATGGAAGGCTGTATTTCCATCACTAATCAAGAAGAATTAAACGAAGCATTGGACAAATTAATTCAAAATGCTGATGTCCGCATTGAAAAAGGACATGTTTGTAGCACTTTTGTTGAAATGAATAAAAATGCTACAGAAACCATATTTAATTATATTATACAAAAAAAAACTAACGAATAAAAAAACTAAAAATGAAACAATTAAAATTACTTCTATTATTTATTGTAGTTCAAGTTCAAGCACAACAAGGCGGTATGTGGATTCCTTCGTTGTTACAAGGAATGAATGAAAAAGAGATGAAAAATTTAGGCATGAAAATGACTGCTGCAGATATTTATTCGGTGAATAAATCCAGTTTAAAAGATGCTGTTCCACATTTTAATGGCGGATGTACTTCGGAAGTTATTTCTCCAAAAGGATTGTTATTAACCAATCACCACTGCGGATTTGATGCCATTCAAAATCATTCTTCAGTTGATCATGATTATTTAACCGATGGTTTTTGGGCTTATAAAATGTCAGAAGAATTACCAAACGAAGATTTAGTGGTTACTTTCATTGTTAAAATTGAAGATGTAACAATTAAAGTTTTAGAAGGAACTGCATTATTAGCAACGGAAATTGAAAAACAAAAGAAAATTCAAGAAAATATTACTTCATTAAATAACTCATTACCAAAAGAAAGCTGGCAAGAAAACAAAATCAGAACCTTTTATGAGGGTAACCAGTATATGCTTTTTGTTACCGAAACTTTTAAAGATGTTCGTTTAGTGGGTGCGCCACCTTCATCAATAGGAAAATTTGGATCGGATACCGATAACTGGGTTTGGCCAAGACACACTGGCGATTTTTCATTGTTTAGAATTTACGCCGATAAGAACAATCGTCCGGCAAGTTATTCTAAAGATAATGTTCCTTATACTCCGAAACACTTTTTACCAGTATCATTGGACGGTGTAAAAGAAGACGATTTTACGTTGGTTTTTGGTTATCCAGGAAAAACAAATGAATATTTACCTGCGGTTGCAATTGAACAAATTGTAGAAGAATTGAATCCTGCAAAAATTGAAATCCGTGACTATGCCTTGAAAGTTGCAGATGGATTTATGAGAAAAGACAATGCGATTAAAATTCAATATGCTTCAAAATACGCAAGTATAGCCAATTATTGGAAAAAATGGATTGGAGAAACTCAAGGGTTAACTAAATCTAATGCGGTTGAAATTAAAAGAAAACAGGAAGTTATCTTCCAGGAAAAAGTAGTTAAAGCTGGAAAACAAGCAGAATATGGAAATTTACTTGCCGATTTTGATAAAAACTATACTGAAATTAAATCATATGCATTAGCGAGAGATTATTTCTCAGAAGTAGCTTTAAGAAATACCGAACTTTTAAGTTTAGGATATAAATTATACCAATTAGAGCAAGTATTTAATTCAAAAGGAGAACAAGCATTTAATGATAGAAAAAACAACCTAATAATAGGATTAGCTGAATTCTATAAAGATTTTAATGTAAATGTGGATCAAAAAGTGTTTGAAAAATTAATTAATTTATATTCTTCAAAATCACCAAAGCAATTTTTACCAATTAATTTAAGTAACATAAATGCAACAGAACTTGCTAACGATGTTTACAGTTATTCAAAATTAATAAGTTATAATAGCCTTAAAGAGTTGCTAACTGGCGATTCAAAAACAGTAATATCAAATTTAAATGCTGATAAAGGTTTTGAAGTAATTAAAAGTATGGCTGATAAATTCTTAAAGGAAGTTGCACCTAAATATGATGAGATTAATTTGAGAATTGCCGCTTTACAAAGAACTTATATGAAAGCGCAATTAGAATTAAATAAAGATTCTAGACTTTTTCCAGACGCTAATAGTACTCTAAGAGTAACTTACGGAAAAGTAAAAGGATATGCACCAAAAGACGCTACTTTATATACTCCGATAACCTATTTAGAAGGTGCTATGGAAAAGTACATTCCAGGCGATTACGAATTTGATGTTCCAGCTAAGCTAATTGACTTATATAAAAAGAAAGATTATGGCCAATATGGTGATAATGGTAAGATGCCAGTTTGTTTTATTGGAACTAATCATACTACTGGTGGAAATTCAGGAAGCCCAGCAATTGATGGTAATGGAAATTTGATAGGTTTAAATTTTGATCGTGTTTGGGAAGGAACTATGAGTGATATTTACTATGATCCTAATATTTGCAGGAATGTTATGGTTGATATTCGATATGTTTTATTCATAATTGATAAGTATGCTGGAGCTAATAATTTAATTGAAGAATTAAAATTAGTACATCCAAAAAAAATAAAGCGCTAAAATACAAGCTATTAGGTAGTATATAAATTAAAATAGCTTTTTTTATATGTTTTTATATTTTTGGCACAGTAATTGTTAAATAATTTAACAGTTGCAAAAAAAAATATTTTTTGAAAAAAAATTAAAAAATAATTTATACTATTAAAAAATTTATATCTTTGCTCCGAATTAATAATTAACCTTTTATAACTAATTAAGATGAAAAAAGTACTTTTAAGTTTAGCATTTGTTGCTGTTTTAGCAACTGTTTCTTGTAAAAAAGCTGAAGAAGCTCCAGTAGAAGCTCCTGCTGTTGAAGCTCCTGCTGTTGACACTACTGCTGCTGATACTACTGCTGCTGCTGCTGATACTACAGCTGCTCCAGCTGCTGAAGCTCCAGCTGCAAAATAATTAGAAACACTCTAAGAATTTGAAAAGCCACGCAATGCGTGGCTTTTTTTTATCTATATATTTATAATTGTTATTCTGGAAAAACAACTTCGTTTAAAGTGAAGTCTAGAATTTCAGCTTTATGAGTGTAATTCTGGATTTCTTTAATTCCTTTTTCCAATAATAATTCCGTATTGTATTTTCTACTCGTTGCAAAATGAGTTTCTTCAAGTATAATTTTAAAAAAGTATTTTCCACCAGCTGATTTTACTTTTTCAAAAACGACAGTATCAATTGCATTTTTAAAATACTCAATTCCTTCCTCGCATTCAAATTTGAGTTCGTACCGAAAACTGGTAAATATTGCCTTTCCCTTTCTAGAAGTAAAAACAAATTTATAATATTCGTCAAATCGTTTA
>CALPMA020000026.1 GCA_943324545.2 Chitinophaga pinensis | reverse complement strand
TTTGGAAGTGCCGTTTTCGGTGTGGAAGCCACGACAATAACTGTAGAAGTAAATATCGATAAAGGGATTGGATACCACCTAGTAGGTTTACCTGATAATGCCATTAAAGAAAGTAGCTACCGAATTGCTGCCGCCCTTAAAAATAATGGTTACGCCATGCCCGGCAAAAAAATCACAATAAATATGGCTCCTGCCGATTTACGCAAAGAAGGATCTGCTTACGATTTGACGCTAGCAATTGGAATTCTAGTTGCCTCCTCGCAAATTCAAACTACCGAATCCGATAAATACATTATTATGGGAGAACTTTCTCTTGATGGCGGCTTACAACCCATTCGAGGCGCTTTACCTATAGCAATAAAAGCCAAAGAAGAAGGCTTTAAAGGTTTTTTTCTCCCAATTCAAAACGTAAAAGAAGCAGCAATAGTTTCGGGATTGGATGTATATGGAGTGGAGAACTTGCAAGAAGTTATTGATTTTTTGGAAGGAAATGGAGCGTTACAGCCTACAATCATTGATACTCGTGCCGAATTTAATAAATCGTTAGACTTTCCAGAATTCGATTTTAGCGATGTGCGTGGTCAAGAAAGTATTAAAAGATGCATGGAAATTGCCGCTGCCGGCGGTCATAATATTATTTTAATTGGCCCTCCGGGCGCAGGAAAAACAATGCTCGCCAAAAGATTACCAAGTATATTACCACCAATGACGTTGCGAGAAGCATTGGAAACTACCAAAATCCATAGTGTGGCAGGAAAATTAAAAGAAGTAGGATTGATGAATCAACGACCGTTTAGAAGTCCGCATCATACTATTTCTAATGTAGCCTTAGTTGGTGGCGGTAGTTATCCCCAACCTGGAGAAATTTCTATGGCGCACAATGGTGTTTTATTTTTAGATGAATTGCCAGAATTTAAACGGGATGTTTTGGAAGTAATGCGCCAACCTTTAGAAGACCGGGAAGTGACTATTTCTAGAGCAAAGTTCACGGTTACTTATCCTTCTTCGTTTATGTTGGTTGCCAGTATGAACCCAAGTCCGTCTGGCTTTTTCAACGATCCCGATTCGCCCCAAACGTCTTCACCACACGAAATGCAACGCTATTTGAGTAAAATTTCAGGGCCTTTATTAGATAGAATTGACATTCACATAGAAGTTACACCCGTTCCATTTGAAAAATTATCTGACGATAGAAAATCGGAATGCAGCATTGATATACGAAAAAGAGTTACCGCTGCTCGTGAAATTCAAACTGTAAGATTCGAATTAATGGAAAAAGTCCACTATAACGCCCAAATGAGTTCCAAGCAAATTCGTGAATTTTGCGCCCTCGATGAAGTTTCAAAGCAATTATTAAAAACAGCAATGGAACGCTTGAATCTTTCAGCAAGGGCCTACGATAGAATTTTGAAAGTAGCTAGAACCATTGCCGATCTAGAAGCGGCTGAAACCGTAGTTTCTTCCCATATCGCCGAAGCTATTCAATACAGAAGTTTGGATCGCGATGGCTGGTTGGGATAAAAAAACCACTATAATTAGCGGCTTTTGAATTTTATTCTAATATAAACTCGGAAATTTTGTAGGATTATCTTCGTACATCATTTCGTATATTTTCTCATAAATATCTTCAATTGAAGGTTTCGAAAAATAATCGCCATCGGTTCCGTAAGACGGTCGGTGTTCTTGGGATGTAAGTGTTTTCGGTTGGCTATCCAGTTGGAAATAACCTTTTTGAACTTCTAAAATCTGTTGTAAAATAAAAGCCGAAGCTCCACCTGGAACATCTTCGTCAATTACTAATAAACGATTTGTTTTAGAAATACTTTTAAGAATATCGTGATTAATATCAAATGGTAATAACGATTGAATATCAATAATTTCAACATCTATACCAATCTCCATCAACTCTTTAGCCGCTTGTTCCACTAATTTTAAAGTAGATCCATAGGAAACTACCGTAATGTCATTTCCAGTTTTTATGGTTTCCACCACACCAATTGGAGTTTTAAATTCACCCAAATTTAATGGCATTTTTTCTTTCAATCGGTAACCATTCAAACATTCAATAACTAATGCCGGTTCGTCTGTTGTTAGTAAAGTATTGTAGAAACCTGCCGCTTTTGTCATATTTCTTGGAACTAAAACGAGAATACCACGAATGGCATTAATAATCATTCCCATCGGGGAACCTGCATGCCAAATTCCTTCTAAACGGTGGCCTCGAGTTCTAATTATTAAAGGTGCTTTTTGACGTCCAGCTGTTCTGTACTGCAGCGTAGCCAAGTCATCACTCATAATTTGAATTCCATATAAAAGATAATCTAAATATTGAATTTCAGCAATTGGGCGCAAGCCACGCATTGCCATTCCAATTCCTTGACCAATTATTGAAGCTTCACGAATACCAACATCGGCAACTCGTAATTCACCATATTTTTCTTGCATTCCTTCTAATCCCTGATTTACATCGCCAATATTACCGGCGTCTTCACCAAAAACCAAAACTTCTGGATATTTTGTAAATAAAGCGTCAAAGTTGTCTCTTAAAACTAATCGGGCATCAACTTCAGCTGCATTTTCATCCACTTCAGGTAAAACTTCAATAATATTATAAATATTATTTTCAGATGCAGAATACAAATGGGAACTAAATTTAGGTTGGATAGTCGCTTTAGCGTCTTTTATCCATTTTGACAATGTGTTTTTATCAGTTTCGGAACCTAATTTTCTAAGTATTTTTCTACCTGTTGAAAGTAGGTCTTTTCTAATAGGTTCTTTTATGGATGCCAATTCATTTGTCAATTCTTCAATATAACTGCTGCTTTGAGATGTTTTTGCAATTTCTCGTAATAGCGAAACCAATTCTATTTGTTCTGCTTTTAATGGTAAAACAAACGCATTCCAAGCCGCTTTTTTACCTTCTAGCACCTCATTTTTTGCTTGATTGGAAAGGGTTTCAAGTTCTTCTTCAGTAGAAAAACCGTTTTCAATTAACCATTTTGTCATTTGCTTTAAGCAATCAAATTCTGCTTCCCAAGCCAAACGTTCTTCATTTTTATAGCGCTCATGCGAACCAGAAGTCGAATGTCCTTGCGGCTGCGTCAATTCTGTTACGTGAATTAAAACGGGAACATGTTCTTCTCTCGCAATTAGAGCTGCTTTTTTATAAACAGATACTAAATTTGGGTAATCCCATCCGTTTACCGTTATAATTTCGTAACCATTATTGTTTTCATCACGTTGAAACCCTTTTAAAATCTCAGAAATATTTTCCTTAGTAGTTTGGTGTTTTGCATGTACAGAAATTCCATATTCATCATCCCATACACTCATAACCATAGGAACTTGTAGCACTCCTGCAGCATTTATGGTTTCAAAAAACAACCCTTCAGATGTTGAAGCATTTCCAATTGTTCCCCATGCAACTTCATTTCCTTTATTGGAAAAGGTAGTCTTTTTTTCTAAACCATCAACGTTTCTGTATATTTTTGATGCTTGTGCTAAACCAAGAAGTCTCGGCATTTGCCCAGCGGTAGGGGAGATATCAGCACTTGAATTTTTTATTTTTGTAAGATCATTCCAATTTCCATTTTTATCTAAAGAATGTGTTGAAAAGTGACCACCCATTTGACGTCCGGCACTCATCGGATCGTGCTCAATGTCAGTGTGACCGTACAAACCAGCAAAAAATTGTTGAATAGATAATTGACCAATAGCCATCATAAATGTTTGATCGCGATAATATCCTGATCTAAAGTCACCTTCACGAAAAGCTTTTGCCATCGCTAATTGCGGCACTTCTTTTCCATCACCAAAAATACCAAATTTTGCTTTTCCAGTGAGTACTTCGCGTCTTCCCAATAAACTGCATTCTCGACTTACACAGGCAATTTTATAATCGTTTAAAACCTCGATTTTAAAATCTTCAAAAGTCATCGCTACAGTTTCTGATTGCCTCATATTTTTATTTCTTTAATTTGAAATCTTAACAAAAATATACAAAATTGATTGATTTACATAATACTTCGCGTAAATTATAATTAAATAATCTTTAACGATATCATAATATCAATACTGATAATTATTAAATCTTCAATTAATATTTGTATTTACTAAACAAAACCCAATTAAACTGTATTTACACATTAATTTAATTGGGTGTTTAATTTAATTTAGTAATCTGTAATTTATCCTAAAAATTAGGTGATAAATTATATTTTTTATAGAAATTATCCAATACTTCAATCACTTCATCTTCAGTATCTACAATTTTTATCAATTTTAAATCCTCAGGACTTACATTTTTATATTGCTCAATTAATACCGTTTTTATCCATTCCATAAGTCCCTCCCAAAATGATTTTCCCACCAATATTATAGGAAATTTCCCTATTTTTTTGGTCTGAATTAAGGTAATCGCTTCAAACATTTCGTCTAAAGTTCCAAATCCTCCCGGCATGATTACAAAACCTTGTGAGTATTTTACAAACATCACTTTTCTTACAAAGAAATAATCGAAATTCAAGTTTTTATCGCGATCGATATAAGGGTTAAAATGCTGCTCAAAAGGTAAATCGATATTCAATCCCACTGAAGCTCCACCACCTAAACTCGCGCCTTTATTACCCGCTTCCATAATTCCAGGTCCACCACCAGTAATTACACCGTAGCCCGCTTTTCCAATTTTGAAAGCAATTTTTTCTGCCAATAAATAAAATGGATCGTCTGTTTTGGTTCTCGCAGATCCAAATATGGTAACGCATGGCCCAATTCTACTCATAATTTCATAACCATTCACAAACTCAGACATGATCTTAAAAATCCCCCACGAATCATTGGCACGGATTTCATTCCACGTTTTTTGCTTCAGTTTGTCCTGAATTACTTTGTCCTCATCGTTATTAAAATCTTCTAATTTCATATATTATTTATTTTAAGCTATTCCCGCTGTTCGTTTCAATCCACGCTAAAAAGCGTGGAATTTTCACTGCTATCGGGGCTAGGGATTTAGTTATTAATCTGGTTTATTATTTAAAATTAAGAATTTTTCAAAAAAATTCAGCCTACTAAAGTAACTCTTTTTTTAAAAATTGAGCAGTATAGCTTTTTTTATTTTTTACAATTTCCTCCGGGGTTCCTTTGGCAACAACTTCTCCACCACCTTTTCCTCCTTCAGGACCAATGTCAATAATATAGTCCGCCAATTTAATTACGTCCATATTGTGTTCAATAATTAAAATAGTATTTCCTTTATCAACTAATTTATTGATTACTTCCATTAAAACTCGAATGTCCTCAAAATGAAGTCCTGTAGTTGGTTCGTCAAGAATGTAAAAAGTATTTCCGGTGTCTTTTTTTGATAATTCACCAGCCAATTTAATTCGCTGTGCTTCACCACCAGATAGGGTAGTACTTTGCTGACCTAAAGTAATATAACCCAACCCGACATCCTGAATGGTTTTAATTTTTCGATAAATTTTTGGTATCATTTCAAAAAACGGAACAGCTTCATCAACAGTCATATTCAATACATCTGAAATAGATTTCCCTTTGTATCTTATTTCTAACGTTTCTCTGTTAAATCTTTTCCCCTGACACGTTTCACATTCTACATAGACATCTGGTAAAAAGTTCATTTCAATAGTTCTAACCCCTGAACCTTCACAAGTTTCGCATCTTCCACCAGCTACATTAAAACTAAATCTTCCCGCTTTATAACCGCGAATCATACTTTCAGAAGTCATAGTAAAGAGATTTCTAATTTCTGTAAAAACCTCAGTGTAGGTCGCTGGATTTGATCTCGGTGTTCTTCCTATTGGACTTTGATCAATATCAATTACTTTGTCAATGTGTTCTAAACCTTCAATTTTTTTATACGGTTTTGGCTTTTTCACCCCATTAAAATAATACGCATTCAATATAGGATAAAGCGTTTCATTAATCAACGTTGATTTTCCACTTCCTGAAACTCCTGTAACACAGGTAAGTTTTCCTAAAGGGATTTCTATGAAAACATTCTTCAGGTTATTTCCAGATGCACCGCTTAATTTTAAAGTTTTTCCATTTCCTGAGCGCCTCTTTTTTGGGATTTCAATTTTCATTTCTCCATTCAGGTACATCGCAGTAATAGTATGCTCTTTCAAGATTTCTGCCGGTGTTCCTTTGCTAATTATTTGCCCACCAAATTTTCCTGCTTTTGGTCCAATATCAATTACATAATCGGCACGTTCAATCATATCTTTGTCGTGTTCAACCACAATAACAGAATTTCCAATGTCACGTAATTGTTCTAAGGAATGAATCAATTTGTCGTTGTCTCTTTGGTGCAAACCAATACTTGGCTCATCTAAAATGTATAAAACGCCAACCAGTTGCGAGCCGATTTGTGTAGCCAATCGGATGCGTTGTGCCTCGCCACCAGAAAGTGATTTAGAACTTCGGCTTAAAGCCAAATAATCCAATCCGACATTCATTAAAAAGTTCAATCTATCCTTAATCTCTTTAATTACTTCGGAGGCTATAAGTTTTTGTTTGTCAGATAAATGTTTGTCTAAATCATTAAACCAATTCGTCAAATCGGAAATATCCAAATCACTTAATTCAACAATATTTTTATCATTTATTTTGAAAAATAAAGATTCTTTTTTTAATCTTGAACCTTCACAAACCGGACATTTTACTTCATCCATGAATCCAGAAGCCCATCTCTTAATTGTTGCTGAACCACTTTCATCATGCTGGTTTTTTATAAAGTGAGAAATTCCTTCAAAATCGATTTTATATTCTTTGGTAATTCCCAATGTTTTTGATTCTACTAAGAATTTATCTTTTCCACCATTTAAAATTATTTCCATAGCTTCCTCAGAAATTGTATCAATTGGATCGGTAATTTTGAAATTGTATTTCTCGCCGATAATCTCCAATTGCTTGAAAATCCAAGTCGATTTATATTCGCCTAATGGCGCAAAACCGCAATTTTTTATGGAAAGTTTTGGATTTGGAATTATTTTTTTAACGTTAATTTCATTTACGGTTCCTAAACCATTGCATTGATCGCAAGCTCCTTTTGGGGAATTGAAGGAAAACAAATTTGGCTCTGGATTTTGATACGAAATCCCGGTGGTAGGACACATTAAATTCCGACTAAAATAACGAACGATATCAGAATCTTGATCCAATACCATAATCACATTTTCTCCGTGATGCATCGCCGTTTTAATACTTTCTAAAACTCTCTTTTCGTTGTCCTCAGTTGAATCTATTAGCACTCGATCAATAACAATTTCAATATCATGCGTTTTGTATCGGTCTAGTTTCATTCCAACGGTGATGTCTTTTATTTCTCCGTTGACACGAACTTTCAGAAATCCTTGTTTGGCAATTTGCTGGAATAATTCACCATAATGCCCTTTTCGAGCTTTAATTACAGGTGCCAGAATATTTATACGTTTTCCATTAAAATCTTTAATAATCAAATCTTTAATTTGCTCATCATTGTAGGAAACCATTTTTTCACCTGTATTATAGCTGTAAGCATCGCCACCACGAGCATATAGCAATCGAAGAAAATCATATATTTCAGTGATAGTTCCTACAGTAGACCGAGGGCTTTTGCTAGTGGTCTTTTGTTCAATTGCTATTACTGGGGAAAGTCCGTCAATTTTATCTACATCTGGTCGTTCTAGACCCCCAAGAAATTGACGTGCATAGGCCGAAAAAGTCTCCACATATCTTCGTTGTCCTTCAGCATAAATGGTATCAAATGCCAGTGAGGATTTACCTGAGCCGGAAAGCCCAGTGATAACAACCAATTTTTCTCGTGGAATGGAAACGTCAATGTTCTTTAGATTGTGAACTCGAGCTCCTAAAACTTCAATTGTATTCTCTTTATCTAGCATGTTTTTCATCAAAATGCAAAGTTATCATTTTGATTTAAACTTTCGATACAACGCTTATAAAGATTTTGTTAATACTTGATTTTCAGTTTACTCAATTGTCATAGTTTTCAACATACTTCGATAAGCTTCTAGTGCATTCGATTTAGATATAAATCCGTGGTATTTTCCATTTTTTATGACTGGGAGGAATACGACTTTGGTATTTTCGAATTTGTTCATCACTATTTCCATACTGTCAGTTGGATAGATAATTTCTTTCGGTGGATGCATTACTTCTTTTATAGGAGTGTATTTTACCTTGAAATCACTGAATATAATTTCGCGAATTTCATTAAAATAAATTACACCAATTAATTCATTTTCGTCATTTACAACCGCAAAAACCACCTGATTCGAATGGGATATCATTTCAACTAATGCCAACAAATTATTTTCCAATTTAACCGTTAAGTAATCGGTTTGAATAATAGTTTTGATATCCAAGGTTGCTAAAATATTCGAGTCTTTATTACTTGTAAATGCGTTTCCTTTTTTAACTAAATTCTTTACATCTAATGAATGTTTTTCAAATCTTTTTGAAATCGCAAAGCTGATTGAAGAAACTATCATCAAAGGAATCATTAAGTCGTAACCACCCGTAATCTCAGCAATTAGGAAGATTGCAGTTAGTGGAGCATGAAACAACCCACTTAGTATTCCTGCCATTCCAACCATCGTAAAATTGCTAACAGGCAACTTAGTAAACCCCGTAAGATTGATTAATTTTGAGAAGAAAAATCCTGTATACGATCCTAAAAATAGGGAAGGAGCAAAATTCCCTCCGTTTCCACCACTACCAATTGTAATTCCTGTTGCAAATACTTTTAATAGCATCGTTGCGCCAATGAAAATCAATAAAGCCCAACTATTATTTCTAAAATCACTAAATAAAGTGTTTTCTAATAATTGCCCCGGATCATTTTCTGATAATATTCTAATGCTTTCATAACCTTCACCAAATAATGTTGGAAAAACAAAAATGATTATAGCCAATAACGACGCACCAAACAAACCTTTTTTATAAGGGCTTAATTTCAATCTGCTGAAGAAGTGTTCTACTTTTTGAAAATTTCTAGAGTAATAAATAGCAATAAACCCAGTAAATATTCCCAGTATAATGTAGTAGGGGGTAAAATGATAATTGAACGATTGTTTTTGATCAAAATTCAACAAAATGCTTTCGTCCAAAACCATTACTGAAACTAAAGCGCCTGTTGCTGCAGCAATCATAATTGGGGTAAATGCTGAAATACTCACATCGACTAAAAGCACTTCTATTGCAAATAAAACACCTGCAATTGGGGCGTTAAATGCCGCTGCAATTCCTGCCGCTACTCCACATCCTATTAATAAAGTTCGGTCTTTGTAACTCAGTTTGTAGCGTTGTGAATAATTTGAACCAAATGCCGCTCCTGTAATTACGATGGGACTTTCCAAACCAGCAGAACCTCCTAAACCAACTGTTAAAGAGCTTGTAACTATTTGAGCGTACATTTGTTTTCTTGGGATAATACTTGATTTTTTAGCTACAGCAAATAAAATCTGGGACGTTCCTTTTTCAATAGTACCGCCTAAAAGTCGTTTTACAACAAATAACGTCAACAGAATTCCCACAATTGGTAATATACTATTGATGAAACTCAATTTTAATATTCCGTTGATTTCTGTGGCAAATGAAAATACAGAGTGTGCAAAACTCTTTAGTACAATTACGGCCATTGCGGAAGAGATTCCAACTAATACACTTGACATAAAAATAAATTGTTTTTCTGTCAGTTTTGATTGCGCCCAGCCCACAGCAGACTCCAATTTATATATGATTCTTTTCAGCATTGTGTTTTGTAATGTGCGAAATTACTTTTTTATATTTTTAAATCAGTTTTCTTATTGCTTCTTTTCTGCTCAACGGTTTCAAATCGGTATTATTTACAAAATTAATTACTAAAGTAGGGTTTACATTTCCATATTCTCTTAGTGCCCAGCCAATTGCCTTTTGTATAAAAAATTCTTTCGATTGTGAGTGTTTCACACATTCTGAAAAAAGCAATTCGTAATTGGTATTCTTTTTATATCCCAATTGGAAAAGTATGGCGCTTCGATTCAACCACCTATTCTCAGAATTTGAAAAACGTTCGATCACTTTTTCAGTTTCACTTGGGAATTCAATTAAATATTGTCCCAAAAGGTATTTAGAAATAGTATCCACGCTGTCCCACCATGAATTAGTAATTAAAAAAGTTTCAACCAAATTAATTTCGTCTTTGCGATAGTTTCTTTTCAAATTTTTAATCAGTATTTCGATACCGCAATAATGCAATTCGCGAAATTCTTTTTTTAATAAAGTCAAAGCGATTTCTCTATAATTTTCAGAAATTTCTTGTCTGTTTGATTTTAGTAAATCGTGTAAAATCGCTCTTCTCTCATTCGTTTTTATACCATAAAATGAAAACAAGTTTTTCATGTACCTTTTCATTTGAAAGGCATTTTCTTCGTTTTTATTTTGTTTGAAAGCAGCTTCTAATTGGGAAATAAAATCCATTATAGTTTATAAAAAATCGATTTACAAAGTAAGTAATTTTTTTGAAGAAAATGCACGTAATTCTTCAAAGAAATCGGTAAAATGGTGTTCAAATTCTGAATAATAAAGTTTCAATTCGGTGACAGAATTTCGCATCATTGAAACGTTTTTGGTGCGTCGGTCCATTTGCGTAAGTATTTTTTCAATTCCATCAATCGACCGGTAATTCAATAACCAGTTTTGCTCAATCATGTAGGGTTGCATCATCTTCGCTTTTTCGGTTAAATGCATTTCGTAAGTGGTTAGTGAAAGATAGAAATTTGCTACAAAATTTTCAAGTGGTTCCTCAGAATAGGTATTCCAATTTTTTGCCAAAAAGTGATCGAAAAAAACATCAACAATGACTCCTGAATAATGGTGGTATTGTGAATGTAATCGTTTGGTACATTTTCGAAATAAAGGATGAACATCTGTGAAAGAATCAATGGCGCGATGAAGGACAATCCCTTTTTGAATTTGAGAATCAAATGCGAGGTGTTGATTTCCCCGAACACCATCAGCCATAAAGTTGCCAATTTTTATTAAATCTGAAGATCCGGAAAGGTAAATGTGCGCTAAAAAATTCATTTCCCGAAAGTAAGAATTTTATTCCAAATGAATCTGAAACCTATATCAAATTATTATATTTGCACAAATATTATAAATCATGACTTTAATAAAATCAATATCAGGAATTCGTGGCACTATAGGTGGAATAGTAGGTGATAATTTAACTCCTGTTGATGCAGTTAAATTTGCTTCAGCTTATGGAACATTCCTTAAAAATAATAGCAATAAAGAAAAATTAACGGTGGTTGTAGGTCGGGATGCCAGAATTTCGGGACCTATGATTCACAATTTAATTACCAATACATTAATAGGTTTGGGAATTGACATCATCGATTTAGGTTTATCAACCACGCCTACAGTTGAAATCGCAGTTCCTTTAGAAAAAGCCGATGGTGGAATTATCTTAACTGCCTCTCACAATCCAAAGCAATGGAACGCTTTGAAATTATTGAATAGTAAAGGGGAATTCCTTAGCGCCGCTGAAGGGGAATTAATACTAAAAATTGCTGAAGAGGAATCTTTTATCTTTTCTGAAGTCGATTATCTTGGTACTATTTCTGAAAATGAAGCCTACATGGATATTCACGTTGACGAGGTTTTAAACCTTCCTTTAGTAGATGCAGAAATTGTCGCTAAACGCAAATATAAAGTTGTTGTTGATGCTGTAAACTCTTCTGGGGGTATTATAATTCCTAAATTGCTGGAGCAAATGGGGGTAGAAGTGGTGAAACTATACTGTGAACCCAACGGACATTTCCCTCACAATCCGGAACCGCTTAAAGAACATTTAGGTGATATTTGCAAACTAGTTTTAGAAGAAAAAGCCGATTTCGGAATAGTTGTTGATCCCGATGTGGATCGTTTGGCTTTCATTTCCAATGATGGCGAAATGTTTGGCGAAGAATATACATTAGTGGCTTGTGCCGATTATGTGTTAAGTAAAACTCCCGGAAATACGGTTTCCAATATGTCGTCTTCAAGAGCCTTACGCGATATAACCAACAAGCACAATGGCTCCTATAAAGCAAGTGCCGTTGGTGAAGTGAATGTAGTAGAACTCATGAAAGCAACCAACGCAATTATTGGTGGCGAAGGTAACGGAGGAATTATTTATCCTGAGTTGCATTACGGTCGCGATAGTTTGGTGGGTGTAGCTTTATTTCTAACCTATTTAGCTAATCAGGATAAAACTGTGGCGGAGTTGCGTGCGAGTTACCCACAATATTACATGAGCAAAAACAAAATTGAGCTTACGCCACAAATTGATGTTGACGCGATTTTGATAGCAATGACTGAGAAATACAAATCAGAAAATATTACCACTATTGACGGAGTAAAAATAGATTTTGCTGAAAATTGGGTACACCTCCGTAAGTCCAATACAGAACCTATAATTCGTATTTATACCGAGGCAAAATCCCAAGAAGAAGCCGATGCGTTAGCATTAAAAATTATCGCTGAGATTAAAGAAATTGCATTGATATAATTTAGGCATAGATTTATAAGGGTTAAAAGATTTATTTTATTAGGGATTCTAACTAACAACAAAAAAAAGTGCCTCCAAAATTTTGAAGGCACTTTTTTTTGTTGTGGTTGTATATTATAAAGCAGATTTAACTGTTTTGATAATTCTTGCAGCAATTTTATAAGGATCACCATTTGATGCTGGACGACGATCTTCCAACCATCCTTTCCACCCTTTTTGAACGGTCATTAATGGAATACGGATAGAACATCCTCTATCAGATACTCCATAAGAGAAATCGTGAATTGATGCAGTTTCGTGTTTTCCTGTTAAACGTAGGTCGTTATAAGCTCCATAAACTGCAATATGCTCCGCAGTTACTGGACGGAACGCTTCGCAAATTCTTTCGTAAGTCGCTTGGTCACCACAAGTTCTCAACACCTCGTTTGAGAAATTAGCGTGCATACCAGAACCATTCCAATCGGTATCTCCTAATGGTTTAGGGTGGTACTCAATATAGTAACCATATTTTTCGGTTAATCGATCTAATAAATAACGGGCAACCCATATTTCGTCACCTGCTTTTTTCGCGCCTTTAGCAAATAATTGGAATTCCCATTGTCCGCATGCAACCTCTTGGTTAATCCCTTCAAAGTTAATTCCAGCGGCAATACACAAATCAGCATGTTCTTCAACAAGTGCTCTACCGTGAGTATTTTTTCCACCTACTGAGCAGTAGTACATTCCTTGCGGTGCAGGATATCCACCTATTGGGAAACCTAGAGGTAATAAAGTCTTTGTATCCATGATGAAGTATTCTTGCTCGAATCCGAACCAGAAATCTCCATCATCATCAATAGTAGCTCTACCGTTTGAGGCGTGGGGACTTCCATCAGCATTCATAACTTCAGTCATTACTAACCAACCATTTTTTCGTGTAGGGTCTGGATAAATAGCTACTGGAACCAATAAACAGTCAGAAGAACCACCTTCAGCTTGTTTTGTTGAGGAACCGTCAAAGGACCAATTTCCAAGTTCAGCTAAAGTTCCTTTAAAATTTTCGTGATCTTCAACTTTAGTTTTACTTCTTAAATTTTGTGTTGGCTCGTATCCATCCAACCAAATGTACTCTAATTTAATTTTCGTCATGGTTATTAAGTAATTAAGTTATTAATTATTGGTGCAAAAATAAATAATTTATTATTTACTCATAAAATTTAGGGGGTATAACTTATTAACAATGAAAAATAATTAGTTAAAAACTATTTTGAGGGGGGTAATTTAAATATATTATTGTTTTTGATTACAGACTGGTGAATTTAATAAATTAGGTTGGTTACAATTAGAACATTTTTATATATTTGTAAAAAATCACTTATATATTAATTAAAATAGCATATAATATGGCAAATTTACGTTTTCAAGCACTCAAAGAAGCATCAAATAGGAAGAGTATTAAGTTTGAAGAAACTAATAAAAAGTCAGTCATTTTTGGTACAAATGTATTTAATGAAAAAGCAATGAAACAGTATTTAACTTCAGATGCTCACAAGGCTGTTAAAGATGCGGTTCAATTTGGTACTAAAATAGATCGAAAACTTGCCGATTATATAGCCATGGGAATGAAGGAATGGGCTTTGAGAAAAGGTGTAACGCATTACACGCATTGGTTCCAACCTCTAACTGGAACTACTGCAGAGAAGCACGATGCTTTTTTTGAAACTTCTTATGACGGAAGTGATCCTGTGGAGAAATTTGGTGGTGCACAATTAGTTCAGCAAGAACCAGATGCATCTAGTTTTCCGAATGGAGGAATCAGAAATACATTTGAAGCCCGTGGATACACCGCTTGGGATCCAACCTCGCCAGCATTTATATATGGTACTACTTTATGTATTCCAACGGTTTTTATATCCTACACCGGAGAAGCTCTAGATAATAAAATTCCATTACTTCGTGCATTGTCAGCGATGGATGATGCCGCCACCGATGTGTGTAAATATTTTGACAAAAATGTAAAAAAGGTAACTGCTACTCTAGGTTGGGAGCAAGAGTATTTTTTGATCGATAAATCGTTAGTAAATTCTCGTCCCGATTTAATGATGACCGGTAGAACTTTAATTGGTCACACTTCTGCTAAAGGCCAACAATTGGACGATCATTATTTTGGATCGATACCAACTCGTGCCTTAACATTTATGAGAGATTTAGAGCAAGAGTGTATGTTGCTAGGAATTCCTGTTAAGACGCGTCATAATGAAGTGGCACCCAATCAATTTGAGTTGGCGCCAATATTTGAAGAAACCAATCTTGCCGTAGATCACAACTGCTTGTTAATGGATGTGATGAATAAAGTAAGCGAGCGTCACGATTTAAAGGTCTTACTTCATGAAAAACCGTTTAAGGGAGTTAATGGATCTGGGAAACATAACAACTGGTCGCTCGCAACCGACACTGGAGTTAATTTATTAAGTCCGAGCAAAACCCCGATGAGCAATTTACAATTTTTAACCTTTTTTATTAATACAATAAAAGCGGTAAACGATTATGAAGTTCTATTACGCGGATCAATTGCTACAGCAAGTAACGATCATAGGCTAGGTGCCAATGAAGCGCCGCCAGCAATTATTTCAGTATTTATTGGAGCACAATTAACAAAGGTATTGGCAGAATTAGAAGGCGTAACTACTGGAAAATTATCCCCAGAGGAAAAAACGGAATTGAAATTGAATGTAGTAGGTAAAATTCCGGATGTATTATTGGATAATACTGATAGAAATAGAACATCACCATTTGCCTTTACAGGAAATAAATTTGAGTTCAGAGCAGTAGGATCGTCAGCTAACTGTTCAAATGCAATGACAACATTAAATACGATTGTTGCCAAACAATTGAAAGATTTTAAAGTTGAAGTCGATAAATTGATTGACTCAAAAGGCATGAAAAAAGATGATGCTATATTTAATGTATTAAGAGAATATATTAAAGTCTCAAAAAATATCCTTTTTGAAGGAGACGGTTATAGCGTGGCTTGGGAAAAAGAAGCAGCAAAAAGAGGATTAAGCAATTTTAAAACTACCCCTGAAGCACTAAAAGCCAGAGCATCTAAACAAGCATTAGATTTATTTTCAGAAATGAAAATTATGAATCACGTGGAAATGGAAGCGAGATATGAAATTGAATTAGAAGAATATACTAAAAAAATTCAAATTGAAGGACGTGTTTTAGGTGATATTTCTTTAAATCACGTAATTCCAACCGCGATTAGATATCAGAATACTTTAATAGAAAATGTGAAAGGTTTAAAAGAAATATTCGGATCTGAATTTGATAAAATTGCAAAAGAACAAATTAGATTAATAAAAGAAATTTCCATTCATATAGAGGGAATAAATTCTAAGGTAGAAGACATGATCAATGCGAGAAAAAAGGCCAATGTACTTATTGATGCTTATGAAATGGCTGATGCTTATTGTAATAAAGTTAAACCGTATTTTGAAATTATCAGAGAACACTGTGATAAACTTGAGTTGTTAGTTGATGATGAAATATGGACTTTAACCAAATATCGCGAGTTATTATTTACCAAATAATAATAATAAATAAATTTTCTAGTTATCCATATTGGTCTGATTCAGATAACAGAATCGACTTTTTTAATTATTAAAAAATAGCATAACTTTAATTGTGTTTTAAATATAAATATCAAATTAGAAAAATGAAGTTCAAACTACTATATGTGTTGTTGTTTTTTAGTATTGTAAAAATTGCAGCGCAAGAAAAATTGGAAGTTTTCTTTGATTTTGATAAATACGACATTAATATGGGTGCTAATCAAAAACTATTGGATTGGGTAGCTAACTCAAAGAATATTGAAGTTCAAAAAATATATGGTTTTTGTGATTGGAAAGGCACAAGTATTTATAATGATTCACTATCATGGAAGAGGGTTCACGCTATTTACGATTTTTTAAAAGAGAGAAGTGTTAAAATTAAACCAGATTATGAAATTAAAGGTTTCGGAAAAGATTTTGAGCAATCCAAAATACAATCTGAAAATAGAAAGGTTATGGTTATTTACCAAATTGTTAAAGAGCCTGAATCAAAAACAAAAGAAGCAATATTGTTAGAGGAATTAAATTCGTCACTAAAAACCTCAAAAGTTGGAGATATAATTAAATTAAAGGATATTTATTTTTTTAATAATTCTCCTCGATTGCTTCCAAAATCAAAACCGATACTTTATGAATTATTGTGCGTAATGAATGATAATCCGAAATTGAAAATTGAAGTTCAAGGCCACATTTGTTGTCAAACGGTATCTGGACAATACGATGTATCTATATTAAGAGCAAGAGCTATTTGGGTATTTCTAATTCAAAATGGAATAAATAGAAAACGAATTACCTACAAAGGTTATGGAAATACAAGGCCTGTACATCCAATTCCAGAAAAATCTGCAGAAGAAGAAGAAGATAATCGAAGAGTAGAAATTATGATTGTTGAAAAATAATTAATTATTACCGACATTCTGAAATTTTACATCCAAAAAATCCGATTATATTTGCAAACAACTACACAACAAAAAATGAATTCAGATACAAGTAAAAGATATGCTCTTCGAGGTGTTTCCGCTTCCAAAGAAGATGTTCATAATGCTATTAAAAATATAGATAAAGGGTTATTTCCCAAAGCCTTTTGTAAAATTGTCCCTGATTATTTAACCCAAGATGAAGATTATTGTTTGATTATGCATGCTGACGGAGCAGGTACAAAATCCTCGTTGGCTTATATGTATTGGAAAGAAACAGGAGATATTTCTGTTTGGAAAGGAATTGCTCAGGATGCATTAATCATGAATATAGACGATTTGTTGTGTGTAGGAGCAACTGATAATATTTTACTTTCTTCAACAATTGGGAGAAATAAAAACCTAATTCCTTCAGAAGTAATTTCTGCTATAATAAACGGAACCGAAGAATTAATTACCGAATTAGAATCTTATGGAGTAAACATACATTCAACCGGTGGCGAAACTGCCGATGTGGGAGATATTGTAAGAACTATCATTGTAGATTCAACTGTTACCGTAAGAATGAAACGTAGCGATGTAATTGATAATGCGAATATTCAAGCGGGTGATGTAATAGTAGGTTTGGCTTCTTTTGGTCAATCAAGTTACGAAACTGGCTATAATGGCGGAATGGGAAGTAACGGATTGACTTCTGCTAGACACGATGTTTTTGATCACTATTTAGCCAATAAATACCCTGAGAGTTTTGATGCTGCAGTCCCCAACGACTTAGTTTATTCAGGAAAGATAAAATTAACTGATTCAGTGAAAAATTCTCCAATTGATGCAGGTAAATTGGTTTTATCACCAACACGGACTTACGCTCCAATAATTAAAAAAATACTTGAAAAATACAACTCTGATTCTATTCACGGAATGGTTCATTGTAGTGGTGGGGCACAAACCAAAGTGTTGCATTTTGTAGATAACGTTCATGTGATTAAAGACAATTTATTTCCAGTACCGCCTTTATTCCAATTAATTCAAGAACAATCAGGAACGGA
Organism: Chitinophaga pinensis; assembly: GCA_943324545.2. Lineage (GTDB taxonomy): Bacteria > Bacteroidota > Bacteroidia > Flavobacteriales > Flavobacteriaceae > Flavobacterium. Next base: position 1,723 of record CALPMA020000026.1, on the reverse strand, counting down.
TTGGAAGGAAATGTACCAAGTTTTTAACTGTGGCCACCGTATGGAACTGTATGTTCCCGAAGCTGTTGCAAATGATATAATTGCTATTTCTAAGTCTTTTAACGTAGATGCACAAATCGTAGGTAGAGTAGAAGTATCAGAAACTAAAAAACTAACTATTTCTTCCGACTATGGCGTTTTTAAGTATTAAAAATAATTTAAATTTTAATCTTTCAATTTTTATATAATGTACGAACTCGTTTTTTGGAATTATAAAGAAGGAATTTACCTCAACCATCATTTAGTTTATGAAGCAATTGCTGAAGCGCAAATAGTTGATGGTTTAGAGGATTTACCAACAAACATAATACTTAATCGCATTAACTCATTGTTCTCAAAATGGGAACGAGTGGATGAAAATAGTTGGAAAAATAACAACGGTCCTGGTGCTTTTCACGTTCGAACTACAAAACAAAGTATAAAAATAGATTGCTATGGAACCGAAGGGAAAACCATGGATATTTTGGTTGAGGCATTAGAGGAATTCAAATGCCCATTATACGACCCACAAGTGCCAGAACGTTTCGACGGAGTGGAGTAGAGAAATAAAATTAAACCATGAAAATAAATTTAAAACACGGAATAGACCAACTCGTTTTTGGTATGAAGCAAAACGATGTAATTGCTATTTATGGAAAACCCAATAGGAATTATAAAGATGAGGATGATAATGTCATTTTTTCTTACAATGTACTTAAAATGCGATTGACTTTTTATAAAGACGAAGACTTTAAATTAGGTTATATTGTAGCTTCAAGTTCTGAAATGGAATTATTTGAAAATAAAGTGATTGGTAAAAATATAAGTGAGGTTAAATCACAGTTAGTTACCAAAGGAATTACCAAATTTTCTCAAGAAGAATTCGATACTTTTGAGAACTATTTTAATGAGGAGAATTGGATCATTTTACAAACGGAATTTGATGAGGTGGTTAAGTTTGAAATAGGAGCAATCATCAATGAAAAAGATGAATTTGATTGGAAATTTAAAAGTTAATTCAAAATAAAAGAAAAAAAAGGTGTTCAATTTAGAACACCTTTTTTATTAATATGATTTTAATTATTTAGCTTCATTCGCTACCGGAGGAGGAATACCTTCTAATAATTCAATTTCAAAAATGATATTCGCATTTGGTGGAATCACGTTTCCAGCTCCTCTTTCACCATATCCTAATTTAGATGGGATAAATACAATTGCTCTATCGCCAATTGATAGTTTATTTAAACCTTCTAAAAATCCAGGTATCAAACCGTCTTTTTTTCCATATTGAAAAGGGAAGGGTTGGTAACCGTTTTGATCCGCTCTATTTTTATCAAATTTACCGAATACTTTATTCACTTCTTCATAGCTACTGTCAAAAAGCGATCCGTCCTCAAGAAATCCAGCATAGTGAACAAATATATTGGCTCCATCAGCAGGTTTTACACCAGCACCTTTTTTGAAAATGTTATATTCTAATCCAGATTCAGTTTTAGTTGCAGTAGCTCTAATTGCGGCTAATTCGGCAACTTTAGCGGCTTTTACCGGACCGTATTTTTCATTGTAAACTCTTTTTGCTTCCGCATCAATTGCAGCTTGTTTGGCTTTCGCCTCCGCTTGAATTGCTGCTTGCTTTGCATCATCACCAGCTTTATTTGAAAAGTAATCAGAAAAAACTTTAGTAGCATTGAACATTTTTGCTTCA
>CALPMA020000025.1 GCA_943324545.2 Chitinophaga pinensis | reverse complement strand
TACAGCAATTGATACTGTTGCGGGTAATTTAAATGGTGCTGCAAGTAGAATGAAATTATACCAAGTTGATAAAATCACGAAATCGATTAGAAAGCTAACTGAAATAAATCTGGAAGCTTGTCAAAATATTGATATTGCAGTAAAAGAATTAAGAAATTTCAGGAAAGTTAAAAACATCACTGATGCTTGTGCTAGAATCAACAAATTAGAAAATAAATCGGATAATGTATACGATAAAGCAGTATCTGAATTGTTTGAAAATGAAACGGATGCAAAAAACATAATTAAATATAAAGAAGTATTATCGGTTTTAGAATCGGCTACAGACAAATGTAAAAATGCAGCGAGTGTATTAGAATCTATCGCGGTAAAACATTCATAAACTCCTCAGAAATTTCTGAATATTCATTATGGAATTCAATATACTTATTCTTATTATCGTATTAGCATTACTGTTTGATTATATCAATGGTTTTCACGATGCGGCAAATTCAATTGCTACGATTGTTGCAACTAAGGTACTTACTCCTTTTCAAGCAGTAGTTTGGGCTGCCTTTTTTAATTTTGTTGCCTATTGGGTTTTTGGTTTTGGTGTTGCAGATACTGTTGCAAAAACCGCCCATACTAGCAGTATTAATTTAACGGTTATTCTTGCAGGTATAATTGCAGCAATTATCTGGAACTTAATTACTTGGTGGAAAGGAATTCCATCTTCTTCCTCACACACCTTAATTGGAGGTTTTGCTGGAGCAGCAATAGCACATGGATTTAGAGACGTAACTGATCCTGAACATGCAGGATTTAAAATTGTAAACTGGTTTAAAGCTGCTAAAGAAGGGGAATTATTACCTTCAGGAGTAATGATTGTTGTACTATTTATACTTTTCGCTCCTTTACTTGGAATGATTATTTCGTATTTTATTTCTCTTTGGATGATTTATTCTTCAAAAAAGAATATTATGCCAAAATTATTGACTATTGCCTTAATGGTATTGGCAATTTGGTTTTTAAATTCAGTATTGAAATACGATATAGATCCTAAAGATGCTCGTTTTGAAAGTAAATTGTTTTCAATTATAGCCTATCCAGCAAATATTAAATGGTTGTTAGTTGGATTTGTGTTTTTCAGTTTAGCTATCTTTAATTTAGTTTTTAGTAGTTTTTCTTTCTCAAGGTCAGAAGCAATACTAAAGAAAATGCAGTTGGTTTCATCAGCCGCTTTTAGTTTAGGTCACGGTGGTAATGATTCTCAAAAAGTAATGGGTATTATTGCTGCTGCTGTAGCTGTTTATATTAAAACAAATCCAAATGTTAATCTATCAGACGGTTGGTTGGATCTAAATGTAGTTTTACCATCTGATAGTAATGGAGTTAAAATTGACGGTTCCATACCTTCATGGATTCCATTAACATGTTATTCAATAATTGCTTTAGGAACTTTGAGTGGAGGATGGAAAATTGTAAAAACAATGGGTTCTAAAATCACTAAAGTAACAGCTTTTGAAGGAGTTGTTGCTGAATCTGCAGGTGCTTTGACTTTGTTCATGACAGAACATTTTAAAATTCCAGTTTCAACAACTCATACAATTACCGGGTCGATTATCGGTGTTGGAATTACTAAAAGAGTTTCTGCTGTTCGATGGGGAGTAACTATAAATTTAATTTGGGCTTGGGTTTTAACCATTCCAATTTCTGCATTGTTAGCTGCCATTATATATAGCTTATTGGCTTTATTTATCTAATAAAAAACATCTTAAGTAATCAAGATGTTTTTTTGCTATTTATATTTTGATTATTTTCCAGAATCCTTCACCAATCTTTTTAATATCGCCCATTGTTTTAAAGCTTCTCTAGCTTCAACTGCTGGATATCCAAGCATGGTTTTACCTGCTTCAATATCTCCGGTAACTCCTGATCCTGCTCCAACTATTGCGCCACTTCCAATAGTAGTATGATCTTTAATTGAAGCGCTTCCGCCAATTATTACTCCATCTCCTAAAGTTACTGATCCTGCTAAACCAGAGTTTCCTGCCATGATACAAAAACGTCCTAAAACACTATTGTGACCTATTTGTACTAGATTATCAATCTTACAACCATCTCCAAGAATTGTTGAACTAAATTTACCACGGTCTACACAGGAGTTTGCTCCAATTTCAACCCAATTTCCAATAACTACATTTCCTATTTGTGGAATTTTCACCAAGCCTCTTTCTGGACATGGTCGGAATCCAAAACCATCAGCACCAATAGTTGCATTAGGGTGAATGATACAATCAGTCCCTAAATGACAACGTTCTCTAATAACTGCTCCTGACCAAATTACTGTATTTTTACCGACCGTACATTCGTCTAAAACAGTTACATTAGAATACAAAGTTACATTTTCACCGAGAACAGCATTTGGACCTACATAACATCCAGCGCCAATTCGTGTTCCTTTTCCAACTTTTGCAGTTGTATCAATAGTTGCTGTTGGGTGAATTTCAGTATTGAAAATTGGAGTTGGAGGAGCAAACATCTCCAATACTTGCGACATGGCTAAATCGGCATTTTTAACTTTTATAAATGCACGATTCTCTCCTGGTTCTATAGAAATATCTTGGTTTACAACGGCCACACAAGCTTTCGAAGTTTCCCATAATTTCTCGTATTTTTTATTTCCAATAAATGAAATTTCAGAAGTCGTAGCGCGTTCTAATTGCTCAGGTGCAGTGATCACTTGAGTTGTATTTCCGATAATTTCTCCCTGAAGGATTTTGTTGACTTGTTCGAGGGTGTAGGTCATTTTTTATAAATTTTTGTAATATCAAAATAAGGCATTTAAGCTAACATTTGCAACTTTGAAGATAAATTGATTTTATAATTAAAAAAATAGAGATTAAAGATTTAATTATTGAAAGAAATAAATAAATAAATATTAAAACTATTAACGCAATTACTATTAAAATCAATCATTAAATTATTTATCTTCTTTCTGTCCCATCATCATTAAGAAAGATTTCAAAAATTCATCTATATCTCCATTTAAAACCCCATCAACATCGCTACTTTCATAACCTGTTCTCACGTCTTTTACTAATTTATAGGGCTGCATTACGTAGTTTCGAATTTGAGATCCCCATTCAATCTTCATTTTTCCAGCTTCAATATCGGCTCTTTGTGCTTGTTTCTTTTTTAATTCAATTTCATACAATTGTGAACGTAACATTTGCATAGCACGTTGACGGTTATCTTGTTGCGATCTAGTTTCCGAACATTGAATTTGAATTCCCGTTGGCTTATGAACTAATTGAACTTTGGTTTCAACCTTATTGACATTTTGACCACCTGCACCGCTTGATCTAGAAGTGGTAATTTCTATATCCGCAGGGTTAATATCAATTTCAATACTATCGTCTACTAAAGGATAAACATAAACAGAAACAAATGAAGTATGTCGCTTGGCATTACTATCAAATGGTGAAATTCTCACTAAACGATGTACCCCATTTTCTCCTTTTAAATAACCAAACGAATAATCACCTTCAAATTCTAATGTAACTGTTTTTATCCCAGCAACATCACCCTCTTGGTAGTTTAGTTCCTTGATTTTATAACCCGATTTTTCGCCCCACATCATGTACATTCTCATCAACATCGACGCCCAATCACAACTTTCTGTTCCACCTGCACCAGCTGTTATTTGAAGTACCGCACTTAACGTGTCTCCTTCATCAGAAAGCATGTTTTTAAACTCAATAGACTCAATATGAGAATTCGTCATTTGGTATTGTTCGTCTAATTCTTCGGTAGTTAATTCGCCTTCTTTGTAAAATTCGTAAGCCAATTGCAATTCATCTGCCATATCATGGGCTTTATTGTAATCGTCAACCCATTTTTTCTTGGAACGAAGGTTTTTTACAAACAGTTCCGCTTCTTTTGGATGGTTCCAAAATTCCGGAGCTAAAGTCTTTTCTTCGTCGTTTGTAATTTCAATTAATTTGGCATCAACGTCAAAGATACCTCCTCAACGCACCAAGGCGCTCCACAATACCTTTAATTTGTTCGGTAGTTGTCATAAATTATACTAATTTTGTAGAGCAAAAATAGGAATTTTTTATCAAGAGGCAAGTCTATACTCTTGTATTAAATAGAAACGATATGGATATTAATTTAGTTAGTGATACCGTAACCAAACCCTCACAGGAAATGTTGCGTTTTATGTTTCAAGCAGAAGTAGGAGATGACGTTTACAAACAAGATCTTACTGCAATAGAATTAGAAAACAAAGTAGCTCAATTTTTCGGTTTTGAAGCAGGTTTATTTTTTCCCTCAGGAACCATGGCAAATCAAACGGCGATAAAATTACACACGCAACCTGGCGAACAGTTAATTGCTGATAAATGGGCCCATGTTTACAATTACGAAGGTGGTGGAGTTTCCTTTAATAGCGGAGTTTCTTGTTGTTTATTAGATGGTAATCGCGGAATGATTACGGCCAAACAAGTTTCAGGAGCAATTAATAATCCTGAGTTTTATCATAGTCCGTTGACGAGTTTAGTTTGCGTTGAAAATACTACTAATAAAGGTGGTGGTGCTTGTTATGATTTTAATGAATTTATAAAAATACGCCAAGTTTGCGATGCTAATAATTTAAAGTTCCATTTGGATGGAGCTCGTATTTGGAATGCTTTGGTTGCCACCAATGACCATCCGTTCAATTATGGAAAAGTATTTCACACGATGTCGGTTTGTTTTTCTAAAGGAATGGGTGCTCCAGTTGGTTCGGTTTTATTATCTGATAAATTAACAATTAACCGAGCACTTAGAATTAGAAAGATACTTGGTGGAGGAATGCGACAAATAGGTTATTTAGCCGCCGCAGGTTTATTTGCCTTAGAGCACAATATAGAAAGATTAGTTGAAGACCATCGACGTGCAAAAGAATTAGGAGTTTTACTTCGTAATTTACCTTGGGTTGACTCTGTGGAACCGGTTGAAACCAACATTTTAATTTTTTCTGTTCAGCACTCAGTAGATGAAATTCAATTAATGGAAAAATTAAAGCAGAAAGGAATTGCAATAAGTTCAATGGGACATGGAAAATTAAGAATTGTTACTCATTTAGATTACCGCGAAGTAATGCACAGTTATGTTATGGAGACTTTAGAAAAATTGGTAGTTTAATAGCTTTATTTATTAAATCTTGTCTAAATATTCAATTCAAATTATCTAATTTATTTCGTAAATTTGCACAACATTAAAAAAAAATAAAAATGGAAAACGGTATATATGCTAAATTCAACACAACAAAAGGGGCTATTTTAGTAAAATTAACACACGATTTAACACCAGGAACAGTTGGAAACTTCGTTGGTTTGGCTGAAGGAAATCTTGAAAACAAGGTTAAACCTCAAGGGAATAAATATTATGACGGATTGAAATTTCATAGAGTAATTCCTGACTTTATGATTCAGGGTGGTTGTCCACAAGGAACTGGAACAGGCGGTCCTGGTTATAGTTTTGAAGATGAATTTCACCCAACGCTAAAACACAATCGTCCAGGAGTTTTGTCAATGGCAAATTCTGGTCCTGCAAGTAATGGCTCTCAATTTTTTATCACTCACGTTCCAACTGAATGGTTGGATAATAAACACACTGTTTTTGGTCATGTTGTTGAAGGACAAGATATTGTTGATGCTGTTGATCAAGGAGATTCTTTAGATTCAATTGAAATTGTTAGAGTTGGAGATGAAGCTCAAAATTGGAACGCAATTGAAGCCTTTATTACTTTTAAAGGTGCTAGAAATAAACGTGATGCTGCTCTTAAAGCTGAGGCCGAGGCTAAAATGGAACAATTAGCTGCTGGATTTGATAAAACAGAAAGCGGTTTGCGTTATAAAATGATTCAAAAAGGTAATGGAAAGAAAGCAGAGAATGGTAAAACAGTTTCTGTTCATTATACAGGTCAATTAGAAGACGGCAAAGTATTTGATAGTTCTTATCCACGGAAAAAACCAATTGAATTTCCCTTAGGAATGGGAAATGTAATTGAAGGCTGGGACGAAGGAATTGCGCTGTTGCAAGTGGGTGATAAAGCTCGTTTTGTAATTCCATCCGACTTGGCTTACGGAACTCGTGGGGCAGGTGGAGTAATTCCTCCAAATGCTACTTTAATATTTGATGTTGAATTAATGGACGTGAAATAAAAAGATATTAATCAATTTATTTAGTAAAATTTAAATCCCAATAGCAAACCGTTATTGGGATTTTTTATTATTTTTACCAAAATTGATATTACTATGAAAACAAAATTGATATTTTTCGCTCCTCTTCTATTGTTATTTTCTTGTGCAACAAAATCGATAATAGCCGATGCTCCAAAAGCTCCTGCTCCTCAAGAAATTAAAGTGGTTCAAGAAGTTGTTGCAGTTGAAAATACTGTAGCTCCAGAAAATAAATCAGTTCCAAAAAATATGGTTATGCTAACTAGAGAACTTTACGAGAGTAAAAACCTTTACGAAAATAGTTGTAACAAATGCCATAATCTTTATGCTCCTACTGAATTCAGCAAAGAACAATGGCCGAAAATCATGAAAAGTATGCAGAAAAATGCAGAATTAAGTGATCCCCAAATTGCTGGGATTCTAGATTATATTAATTCTCAAATTTAATTTATAAAAAAAACGGAAGCCAATAGCTTCCGTTTTTTATTATGATTGATTTTAAATTAAATATCATCAAAGTCAATATCTGTAAAACTAGAGGAAGAAGGTGTTTCACTATCTTCGGGTTTATCAGTAGCATATTCCTTTTTGAAATCTTTTTGGTGTCTTTCAGAAATAACTTCTTCTCCTTTATGATTTAAAACATAGGAAGTCATTTCTTCTAATATTTCTGCAAAAGCACTGAAATCTTCTTTGTATAAATATATTTTATGTTTTTTGAAGTGAAAAGACCCATCTTCTTCAGTGAATTTTTTACTTTCAGTAATCGTGATATAATAATCATCCGCCTTAGTAGCTCTAACATCAAAGAAATAAGTTCTTCTTCCAGCTCTCAAAACTTTAGAAAAGATTTCATCTTTTTCTAACATATCATTTTCTCTCATAATCATTTTTTAAGTTTAATTTCATTTCAAAAATGATAAAAAAAGGAATAACAAACAAGATTTATTATAATTCTTTTTCAGAAAGTTGTTTCAAATATAACTCTTTGTAGTAACCTTCTTGGTTTACTAATTGATTATGAGGTCCTTGTTGGATAATTGTACCTTCTTCAATAATTATAATATTATCTGCATTTTTAGCAGATGAAACCCTATTGCTGACAATAATTGTAGTTTTATCTTTACAATATTCTTTTAAATTACTCAAAATAATCTCTTCCGTTTCAGTATCAACAGCCGATAAGCAATCATCAAGTAATAATATCTTTGGATTTTTAATTAATGCTCTCGCAATAGAAACTCTCTGTTTTTGTCCACCTGATAAGGTAATCCCTCTTTCGCCTAAAACAGTATCGTATTGGTTGGTAAAATTCAAAATATTATCATGAACAGCAGCTTGTTTGGCCACTGCTATAATTTCATTATCAGTTGCATTTTCTTTCCCAAACTTAATATTATTTTTTATTGAATCAGAGAATAAAAAGGCATCTTGAGGTACAATTGCAATGCTGTTTCTTAAATCAAATAAATTTATAGAATCTATTGTTTTCCCATCGATAAATATTTTTCCACCACTCACATCATACAAACGACTAATTAATGTTAAAATACTCGATTTTCCCGAACCTGTTTTTCCTAAAATTGCTAGAGTTTCCCCTTTTTTAACTTTAAAAGAAATAGTATTTAGCGCTCTGATATTGGTATCATCATAAACAAAGGAAACTTCCTCAAATGAAATTTCACCCTTGATTTCGGTATTGGATTTACAATTATTTCTAATCTCAGGCACTATTTTCAAAAACTCATTGATCCTTTTTTGAGACGCTTCAGCCTCTTGAACCATAGATGAAATCCAACCTAAAGAAGCAACTGGCCAAGTTAGCATATTCACGTATAGAATAAACTCTGCAATAACTCCAATACTTTTAACATCCCCATTAATATATAACATTCCGCCAAAGTATATTACTACTAAATTACTTACGCCAATTAAGGCTAACATTAACGGGCCAAATAGTGATTGTACTTTAGCCAAGCTCATGCTTTTTTCTTTGCTTTCTAGCGATAAGTTAAACATGTTTTCTTGTTGTTGTTGTTCTAATGAATAGGCTTTTACAACTCGAATTCCACTGAAAATTTCTTGAGTAAAACTTGATATTTTAGATAAATATTGTTGGAAAATGGTACTTCGATTATTAATTTTTTTGCTCAATTGAAAAATTGCATAAGACAAAATAGGTAATGGGAGTAAGGTATACAGAGTTAATTCTGGGGAAACATTGTACATATAAACGATTACAATTGCAAATCGGATAAATGTATTTATTGTATACATTACCGCTGGTCCAACATACATTCTTACTTTTCCAACATCCTCGCTTATTCGATTCATTAAATCGCCAGTTCGGTTTTGCTTGTAAAAAATTTGACTTAGATTTTCATATTGTTGGAAGACCTCATTTTTAAGATCAAATTCAATAAGTCTTGACATTACTATTAATGTCTGTCGCATCAAAAAAGTTAAAAATCCAGCAATTATTGTTGTAACAATAATAATAATGACATTGTGAAATAATTCATTTCGAATTAAAAGGGTATCGGCAACATTTGATTTTGAATATCTTTCTATTGATTCAAAAGATTTGCTTATTAATTTTGGCGTAAACAATGAAAAAATTTGAGCAATTATTGTAATTAAAATACCAACTAGAAATCGGAATTTATATTTAATAAAATACTTATTTAGATATTGTAATTCTTTCATTAGGTGATTAAATTTTTATATTTAAATTGAAATCCTAAAGAGGAAAATTCAGATTGCAAATATATAGCTTTTAAAGGATTATTTTTTTAAAGTCATTTCATAATTTCAATTTCATAATTTCGTTGCAACCAATTTTAATATTATTTGTAAAATGGTATTTGGAATTCTCTTTTTTATGAAAAATAATACTATTTTTGCCCCGTCAAAGATTTTTATAATATTAATCAAACAAGTTCTTACCAAGTGTTAAATAGAAGACATATCCGCGTTAAAGTAATGCAATCGATATATGCGATGCATCAAAATGGTTCTGATAGTATTGAAATACAAGAGAAATTCTTGCTGTATAGTACTGATAATATTCTAGATTTGTACTTAGTTATGTTATCTTCTTTAATCGAAATTGGTAAAAAAGAAGTTACGTTTATTGAAAAATCATCTCAAAAACATATTACCACTTCACAAGAAAGAAATCCAAACAAAAAATTTATAAACAATAGTATTCTTCAATTACTATCTAATAATGACACTTTAAATAAATTCATTTTAGATAGAAAAATTAACCATTGGGAATTAAACGATGAATATTTAAAAATCCTTACAGAGGCAGTCAAAGAAAGTGATTTGTATAAAAAATACATGTCAAATGAAGTAAATAATTTTGAAGAGGATAAGCTATTTATCATCAATATTTTTACTGATATTATTGTTCCAAACGAAAAATTCTATGAATTTTTGGAAGATAATAACTTAACTTGGATTGACGATATTCCGGTAGTAAATACGCATATTGTTAAGCAACTTAATTCAATAAAGTCAATTAATAACACTTCGTTTTCTGTTCCCAAAATTTTTAAAGATCAAGAAGATAAAGAATTTGTCACGGATTTATTTAAAAAAACAGTATTAAACGAAGTTGAATTTGCAAAAGAGTTTGTTGATAAAACACCCAATTGGGATTCAGAGCGTATTGCTGAATTAGATACTATAATACTAAAAATGGCAATTTGTGAGTTTTTGAAATTTCCTTCTATTCCTGTAAAAGTTACAATTAATGAATATTTAGAGATTGCAAAAGAATATTCTACACCAAAAAGTAGTATTTTTATCAATGGGATTTTGGATAACCTAGTTAAAGATTTTTCAACTAAAAATAAATTAAGTAAAATAGGAAGAGGTTTAATGTAATAATTTTAATTATGATAAAAAAAGTAATTATCCTGGCTTCAATAAGTTTAATATTTCTATTTGGAGCTTGCAAGAAAAAAGCAGATGCTAATTCAGAGCAACATTCAGCAATTTCTAATCCTGGTCAACCAGGAATTTCTGAAATGGATAAACGAGTAGTTCCTGCAGATGGAAAATATCCAGTAATGACATTTTCATCAAATGAACATGATTTTGGCTCTATTCAAGCCGATTCAAAGGTGAATTATTCTTTCACCTTTAAAAATACAGGTCAAGCCGATTTAATAATTTCAAGAGCTTTTGGTTCTTGTGGATGCACTATTCCTGAATATCCAAAAGATCCAATTAAACCAGGTGAATCTGGTAAAATTGATGTTTCGTTTAATTCGGCTAACAAACATGGAAATCAACAAAAATCAGTTACAATATATACCAATACGAAAGCGGGTGCTGAATCTTTATATATATCCGCTTCTATTAAAGAGAAAATTATTAATACTAAATAAATTAAACTATGGAATCATTACAATCTTTTATGCCTTTTATATTAATGTTTGTTGTTATCTATTTCTTCATGATTAGACCCCAACAAAAAAGAGCTAAACAAGAAAAAGAATTTGAAAGCGCTCTAAAAGTTAACGATAAAATTATTACAAAAAGCGGTATTCATGGAAAAATTGTTGAATTAGCTGACACGACTATAGTTATTGAAACCATGTCGGGAAAATTAAAAATGGAGCGTTCTGCAATTTCTATGGAAATGACTACTTCATTAAACAAAAAATAAGATATTTATTTTATTAAAAAGCCACGCATCGCGTGGCTTTTTTTATTTTTTATTAATCAGATTTATTTCTGTTTACCAAAATCGGTAATTGCCGTTAACTGAGCAATCTTCACGATAACTTCTGTTGCTTTTTGCATACTTTCAACAGGAACGTATTCGTATTTTCCGTGAAAATTATGACCCCCTGCAAAAATATTCGGACATGGAAGTCCCATATAGGACAATTGAGATCCATCAGTTCCACCACGAATCGGTTTAATTAAGGGTTTAATTCCCAATTCACGCATCGCTTTTTCGGCAATATCAACAATATATTTTACTGGCATCACTTTTTCTTTCATATTGAAATATTGATCTTTTACTTCCGCTATGCAAATGTCTTCTCCAAATTGTTTTGCGTATTGCTTGTTGATTTTTTTGGCTATTTTATGAATCGCTTCTTTGCGTTTTTTGAATTTACTCGCGCTATGGTCTCTAATTATTAATTCCAGAACCGTTTCTTCAATACTTCCATTTAAATGGTGAACATGGAAAAAACCTTCATATCCTTTAGTTTCTTGCGGGGTTTCTCCTTTTGGTAATTGGTTAATAAAATCGTTGGCAATCAACATCGAATTGATCATTTTTCCTTTAGCATATCCAGGATGAACGCTTTTACCTTTAAAAGTAATTTTAGCTCCAGCAGCATTGAAATTTTCATATTCTAATTCGCCAATCTGACTTCCATCAATAGTGTAAGCCCATTGAGCACCAAATTTCTTCACATCAAATTTATGAGCGCCACGTCCAATTTCTTCATCGGGTGTAAACCCAACTCGAATTTTACCATGTTTAATATCAGGATTTTTAACTAAATATTCCATTGCAGTAACAATTTCGGTAATTCCCGCTTTATCATCTGCACCAAGTAAAGTCAATCCGTCAGTAGTGATTAAAGTTTGACCTTTATATAAAAGAAGGTCTTTAAAGTATTTTGGAGACAATATGATATTTTGTTTTTTATTCAACATAATATCATTTCCATCGTAATTTTTTACAATCTGCGGATTTACATTTGCTCCAGTAAAATCAGGAGTCGTATCAAAATGAGATACAAATCCAATTGTTGGAACATCATGACTCACATTACTCGGCAAAGTTGCCATTATATAAGCGTTTTTGTCAATGGTTACTTCTTCTAAACCAATTGATTTTAATTCTTCAACTAATTTATTTGCTAAATTCCATTGCTTTTCAGTACTTGGAGTAGAATTAGAATTCGGATCTGATTCGGTATCAATGATTACATAACTAATAAAACGGTCAATGATATTTTGCATAAAATAAATTTTAATTGGTAGCAAATATAACTATATTTTTAAGTAATATTTATCAATTGTAAACGAAATTAAAATAAATAATGTTATAAATTGCATGTTTTTAATTGACTAAATAATTTACTTTGAGCTCCACTAAAAACCGACATTTAAAAGTACCTGCAATTATAATTTATATTGGAAAAACACTTCAATTTTTCTCAATTAAATGGACCACTTTGTATCTATCTAGATTGTTTACAACCCCTATAAAACATAAAATCCCAAAGCGTGAGTTACAAATGGATCGCAATAGTATTCAAACAAAGAGTATTGTCCCTGATATAAATAAAGAAATGGTAGTTTACCAATTAGGAACTGGAGAAAAGAAAATACTTTTGGTTCATGGATGGTCGGGTAGAGGAACCCAACTGGTTAAATTTGCAGATGCCTTGGTTGGAAAGGGTTATTCTACAGTCAGTTTTGATGCGCCGGCACACGGAAAAGCCCAGGGAAGTACCACAATTATGACTGATTTTATAGCTTCAATTGTGGAAGTTGATAGAAAATTTGGTCCATTCGATGCTGCTGTAGGACATTCTTTAGGTGGAATGTCATTGTTGAACGCAGTTAAATCAGGATTAAAAATCAATCGATTGGTTACGATAGGAAGTGGAGATAAAGTAAACGATATTTTAATAGATTTTGTTTCAAAATTAGAGTTAAAGCCCGAATTTAGTGTCCATTTACAACAGTATTTTGAAAAGAAATACAATACTGAAATGGAATCATATTCGGCTTACCTTGCAGCACAATCAATCACAATACCCGTTTTGGTAATTCATGATGAAAACGATGATGAAGTGCCTGTATCTGCATCAGAAAATATTTATTCAAATTTAAAAAACGGAGAATTATTTATCACTAATAATTTATTCCATCGAAAAATATTAGGTAACCAAGAAGTCATTGATAAAACCATTAATTTTATAATTAAATAACCATGAAAAATTCATTTATAATTCTACTATTTGTTGTTTCTTTTGCTGGCTTAGCACAGAAAAAAACACAAAAATTTGAGGTTCAAAAATCAGAGTCCCAGTGGAAAAAAGAACTTACACCTGAGGAATATGAAGTATTAAGAGAAAAAGGTACCGAGCGCCCCTTTTCGGGTAAATATGTAAATAACTTTGATAAAGGAATTTACGTTTGTGCTGCATGTGACAATTTACTTTTTTATTCGGATGCTAAATTCCATACGGATTGTGGTTGGCCTTCATTTGATAAAGCAGTAAGAGGGTCAGTAGTTTATGTAAATGATTCAAGTTATGGAATGGTTAGAACCGAAGTAAATTGCTCAAAATGTGGCGGACATTTAGGTCATGTTTTTGATGATGGCCCCACTAAAACAGGTCAACGTTTTTGTACCAACTCCGTTTCAGTTAAATTTATACCAACAAAAAAATGAGTAACACAGTAGAAAAATCAGATCAAGAGTGGAAAGACCAATTAGGGTTAGAACGCTATAGAATTCTTCGTCAAAAAGGAACTGAATTTCCTAATTCAGGGCAATATAACCTGTATTTCGAATTGGGAACTTATGTTTGTGGCGGCTGCGCTGAACCTTTATTTGAAAGCGATTCCAAATTTAATTCTCATTGTGGTTGGCCCTCTTTTGACGATTCTATTTCTGGGAAGGTAGAATACATAAAAGATATCACCCATGGAATGATACGAACGGAAATTGTTTGCGCTAAATGCAAAGGACATTTAGGTCATATTTTTGATGATGGCCCAACAAAAACAAAACAACGATATTGTGTAAACTCTCTTTCAGTTGATTTTATAAAAAAATAAATTATTAAATTATACTTATCCGAAAATACAAACGGGAAAATTCAGTGTTGTTTTCAAATAAATCATATCTTCGGGCTTTAGAAGTAATTTAATTCAAATTAATCCCTCCTTAATTATGGTAAATCTAGAAAAAGGAAATTCAAAATTATTAAATGCTTGGGCCTTCTATGATTGGGCAAACTCCGTTTATAGTTTAGTTATCGCTTCAGCAATATTTCCAATTTTTTATGGTGCTTTATTTAAAATAAAAGGTAGTTTATACATTGATGTTTATGGTACCACTTTAAAAAGTACGGCTTTAATAAGTTTTGTTACTGCTGCCGCTTTTTTATTAGTAGCAATAATATCACCGTTGCTATCAGGAATAGCCGACTTTGTAGGAAATAAAAAGAATTTCATGAAGTTTTTTTGCTACTTGGGCGCAGTATCATGTATCTCATTATTCTGGTTTTCATTAGAAAATATATATTGGAGCTTATTGGCTTATTTTTTGGGATTGGTTGGTTTTTGGGGAAGTTTGGTGTTTTACAATTCCTATTTACCCGACATTGCTTTTCCAGAGCAACAAGATAACATTAGCGCAAAAGGTTTTTCTTTAGGTTATATTGGAAGTGTTATATTACTAATTGTAAATCTTACTATGGTTATGAAACCGGAATTATTTGGAATTTCAGGAACTTCCGGCGAAGCTAAAATGAAAGCCATGCGTTATTCTTTTATTACAGTTGGTGTTTGGTGGATTCTATTCAGTCAATATACTTATTACTATTTACCAAAAGGAAATAAAGGTCAAAAGGTTACTAAATCAATATTATTTAATGGATTCCGCGAATTACAAAAAGTATGGAGTTTATTAGGTGAAAACCTAAAATTAAAAAGATTTTTAGGTAGTTTTTTTGTTTATGGTATGGCGGTTCAAACGGTTATGATTGTTGCTGTTTATTTTGGTGAACAAGAAATTTTATGGGCTACAGATAGTGAAAAAACTACAGGATTAATCATTAGTATTTTAGTAATACAATTGGTTGCTATTTTAGGTGCAATTATTACTTCTAAAGCTTCCGCAAAATTCGGAAATATTGTTACACTAATTTTTTTAAATTGTATTTGGGCTCTTTTATGTGTGATTGCATTTTTTGTAACGACACCGATAGAATTTTATTTAACAGCAGGTTTTGTAGGTTTGGTTATGGGTGGAATCCAAGCACTTTCTAGATCTACTTATTCAAAATTTCTTCCTGAAACAAATGATACTGCTTCTTTTTTTAGTTTTTATGATGTTACTGAAAAAATCGGAATTGTTATCGGAATGTGTTTGTACGGAATAATTGATCAAGTAACAGGAAGTCCAAGATATTCTATTATTTTCCTTTGTTTCTTCTTCATAACAGGATTACTTTTATTGTTAAGAGTTAGAAAAATGAATAAAGAATAATTATTTTAATTTATATTTGACAAAAAAAATTATAACTTCTAAATGAAAAGAATACCATTTTTAGTTTCATCATTATTTTTAATAACACTTTTTTCTATTTCTTCTTGTAATGTTGAACCAATAGATAAAGATATATTGGGAAATATTATTAATTCTACAAGTGTAGCTGGAACCTATAGAATGACTTCTTTTAATACAGGAATTTCCACAGATTTAAACAATGATGGTGTTGCTTCAACAAACCAAATGTTAGAAACTACTTGTTTTAACGGCAGTATTATTGTTATTAATCCTGACGGTACTTTTAGTGCTTCTTCTAAAGGTGTAGATATCAGTAGTTCTTCTACATTGCAATGTTTTTCCGATATAGACCTTACAGGAACTTGGACTTTAAACGCCACAGTATTAAAGTTGACTTATTTGGATGAAGGAGTAATAGTAGATGATTTGTTTTCAGTGTCAACAAATAAATTAATTTATTCTGTTCAGCAAGGACAAATTGTTGGGACTACATCGACAAATGTTCCAATCTATATCAATACAAGTTATAATATTATTTATACTCGATAATTCACAATAGCAATTTTTAAAAAGGCTATCTTTATGGGTAGCTTTTTTATTTTCAATTGGCATAATGATTGCAATATCTACATAAAATAATTAATATAATTGTCCTGTTTTTTATTGATACGTTATATAATAAGGGCTTTCATATCATTTTAATTAATAATTGAAAACAATCTAAAATAATTTAATATCAAAACGATCTAATTTTATATATGTCAAATCCTAAAATAATTACCATTGACAATTTGTCACTTCAAGAATTTGATTCAGAAGCAGAGTTAATTCCTCTTTTAACACCAGAGGATGAAGCAGAAATGAACAATGAAGAGTTACCAGCATCATTGGCAATATTACCTTTACGAAACACAGTACTTTTTCCCGGAGTAGTTATTCCAATAACAGCTGGTAGAGATAAATCGATAAAATTAATTAATGATGCCAATGCTGCAGGAAAAGATATTGGTGTAGTTTCTCAAAAAAACGAAGACGTTGAAGATCCTTCAGAAAATGATATACACTCTATTGGAACGGTAGCAAAAATACTTAGAGTTCTTAAAATGCCTGATGGTAATATTACCGTTATTCTTCAAGGAAAAAAACGTTTTGAAATAGATAAAGTGATTTCAGAAATACCTTATCTTAATGCATCAGTTAAGAATATATCAGAATCTCAGCCCTTAAAGAAAGATAAAGAATTTGATGTAATTATTGATTCAATTAAAGACTTGTCTATTCAAATAATTAAGGAAAGCCCAAATATACCAACTGAAGCTACATTTGCTATCAAAAACATAGAAAGTAGATCATTTTTGATCAATTTTGTTTCTTCAAACATGAATTTATCGGTTAAAGAAAAACAAGAATTATTGAATATTACTGATTTGAAAGTAAGGTCATTAGAAACATTAAGATATATGAATATTGAACTTCAAAAATTGGAGTTAAAAAACGATATTCAATCTAAAGTTCGCTTTGATTTAGATCAACAACAAAGAGAGTATTTCTTACATCAGCAATTGAAAACCATTCAAGAAGAATTAGGTGGCGCTTCTCAAGAAGAAGAAATTGAAGAAATGGGAGCCAAAGCTTCAATGAAGAAATGGAATGATGAAACTCAAAAACATTTTGAAAAAGAGTTGGCAAAAATGAGAAGAATGAATCCGCAAGCTCCTGATTTTGGTATTCAACGAAATTATTTAGAATTGTTTTTAGACTTACCTTGGAATGAATATTCTAAAGATAATTTTGATTTAAAACGAGCTCAAAAAATACTTGATAGAGAACATTTTGGATTGGAAGATGTAAAGAAGCGAATGATTGAACATTTGGCAGTTTTGAAATTGCGAAATGATATGAAATCACCAATTATTTGTTTAACCGGGCCTCCAGGCGTTGGAAAAACTTCTATTGGAAAGTCGGTTGCTGAAGCCTTAGGAAGAAAATATGTTAGAATTTCTCTAGGAGGACTTCGAGATGAATCAGAAATTCGTGGTCATAGAAAAACCTATATTGGTGCAATGTCAGGAAGGATTATTCAAAGTTTGAAAAAAGCAGGCACCTCAAATCCTGTATTTGTTTTAGATGAAATTGACAAATTAGCATTAGGAAATCAAGGTGATCCATCATCCGCTTTATTGGAGGTTTTAGACCCTGAACAAAATAATTCTTTCTATGACAATTTTCTTGAATTGGGTTACGATTTATCAAAAGTAATGTTCATTGCTACTTCAAATAGTATGGCAACTATTCAACCTGCATTGCGAGATAGAATGGAAATCATAAAAATGTCAGGTTATACTATTGAAGAAAAAATTGAAATTGCTCGCCAACATCTTTTCCCGCGACAATTGAAAGAACACGGATTATCACTTAATGATTTGACAATTGGTAAAAAACAATTAGAAAAAATTGTTGAAGGATACACTCGAGAATCGGGTGTTCGTGGATTAGAAGCCAAAATTGCACAGGTAATTAGAAATGCAGCTAAATCAATTGCTATCGAGGAAGAGTATAATAAAAAAGTAACTGATGAAGATATTTTAAAGGTATTAGGTGTTCCAAGATTAGAACGAGATAAATATGAAAATAATGATGTTGCTGGTGTGGTAACAGGATTGGCGTGGACGAGTGTTGGAGGCGATATTTTATTTATAGAATCTTTAATTTCTAAAGGTAAAGGTACTATGACTATTACAGGTAATCTTGGAACGGTAATGAAGGAATCAGCTACAATTGCTTTAGAATATATTAAATCAAATGCAGAAATTTTTGGCATTGATTCAGAATTACTATCTAAATACAATGTTCATTTACACGTTCCAGAAGGAGCAACTCCGAAAGACGGACCGAGTGCTGGAATTGCAATGTTTACGTCTTTAGTGTCTTTATTGACTCAAAAAAGAGTTAAGAAAAGTCTTGCTATGACTGGTGAAATCACCTTAAGGGGTAAAGTACTGCCTGTAGGAGGAATTAAGGAAAAAATCTTAGCCGCAAAGAGAGCCAATATTAAAGAAATTATCCTTTGTTTTGAAAATAAGAGTGATATAGACGAAATAAAACCCGAATATTTGGAAGGATTGACCTTTCATTATGTGAAAGAAATGGGTGAAGTACTTAAAATTGCACTTCTAGATCAGAAAGTTAAAAATGCAAAAGTATTATAATTCAAAAACGGCTGAGAAATTAGCCGTTTTTTTTATTAAAAATAATATCTTCGCAATTACGTTATCTATCCACAATTAAATTAGATGCTTAACAAATATATATATGTTTATTTTCTACTATTTTGCACCATTTCTTATGGGCAAATTGGTGGTCAATCTGTATATCAATTTCTGAATTTAGTCACATCGCCTCGTCAAGCAGCTTTAGGTGGAAAAACACTTACTATTTATGACGAAGATGTAAACCAGGCAAATTTCAATCCTGCAACAATAAATGTGGAAATGGATAACCATTTAGCAATGAATTATGGAAATTATTTCGGTGAAGTTACCTATGGCACTGCTTCCTATGCCTATACTTTTGATCGTCATGTACAGACATTTCAAGCAGGTATAAATTACATCAATTATGGAAAGTTTCAAGGAACTGACGAAATTGGAAATTTTACATCGGAATTTACTGGAAGTGAAATTGCACTTTCAATTGGATATTCATTTTTGATCCCTAATATTCCAATTCATTTTGGTACTTCTGCAAAATTTATTTCTTCTAATTTAGAAAGGTACAATTCAATAGGAGGTGCTATAGATATTGGTGCATTGTTTATAGATGAACGAAACGATGTAAATTGGGCTTTGGTGGTTAGAAATATAGGAACACAATTCTCAACCTATTCAGGTTTTAATGAAAAATTACCAATGGAAGTTTTGATTGGAGTTTCTCAACAAGTTGAAAATGTTCCTGTTCGCTGGCATCTAACTTTAGAAAATTTGCAGCAGTGGAATATTGCATTTTCTAATCCTGCACGAGCTGTTGGATCTATTGATGGAGGCTCAACATCGGAAAAAGTTTCGGTTTTTAATAATGCTTTACGACATTTAATTATTGGAGCAGAATTATTCCCAAAAAAGAGCTTTAATCTTCGAGTAGGGTATAATTTTAGAAGAGGTGAGGAGTTAAGTATTTTAGAACAACGAACTTTTGCAGGGATATCGGTGGGTTTTGGATTAAAATTCAACAACTTGAAATTTAATTATTCCTATTCACGATATACATTGGCTGGAAACACCAGTTTATTTGGTTTAACAATTAACTTTCAAGAATAATTTTGGATAAAAAAATTACAATCGCAATCGACGGATTTTCCTCTACTGGAAAAAGTACTTTGGCAAAACAATTGGCAAAACAGTTAGGTTATGTTTATGTTGATACTGGCGCAATGTATCGTGCTGTAGCCTATTTTGCTATGAAAAACGAATTCATCAATAATCATCATTTTGATAAATTTTCCTTAATAAATAGTTTGTCAAATATCAAACTGCACTTTCAATTTAATCCCGAATTGGGCTTTGCAGAAATGTATTTGAATAATGAAAATATCGAAAAGCAAATTCGTACCATCGAGGTTTCCAACTTTGTAAGTAAGGTAGCTGAAGTTTCTGAAGTTCGTTCTAAATTAGTTGAACAACAGCAAGAAATGGGAAAAAACAAAGGAATTGTGATGGACGGAAGAGACATTGCTTCGGTGGTTTTTCCCAATGCCGAACTTAAAATATTCATGACTGCTAGTGCGCAAACTCGTGCGCAAAGACGCTTTGACGAATTGCAACAAAAAGGCGATTCGGTTTTATTTGACGAAGTTTTAAAAAACGTTGAGGAACGTGATTATATTGATACACACCGCGCCGATTCTCCTTTGGTTAAAGATAAAAATGCTATTGAAATTGATAATTCCCATTTGTCAAGAGAAGAACAATTTGATCAAGTGTTGGATTTAGTGACTACTATTTTAGGATAATTACTTCGATTGTATCAATAAATTATTAGATTTACAAAACTATTAAATAACCAAAATTAAAAACCTATGAATATTAAAAATCGTCTTACCATAATGAGTTTCCTGCAGTTTTTTGTTTGGGGAGCTTGGTTGATTACCGTTGGAAATTATTGGTTCGCTTCTAAACAAT
>CALPMA020000024.1 GCA_943324545.2 Chitinophaga pinensis | reverse complement strand
TTTACAGATATTTCGTTATTTACGAAATCAACTAAATTTGCCATTTTAAATGCTAATTATGGTTTAAATCAGAGCAACATTTACGGTTTTCGCCAGAGGTTGATCAAATGTGGGTGCAAAAGTAAAAAATAATTATTAATTATTAATTATAAATTATAAATTATTTTCCTCGAGCAAATCAGGTCTTCTATTTTTGGTATGTTCGATGGCTTTTTCTTCTTGCCATTTTTCAATTTTAGCAAAATTACCACTTGTTAATACTTCCGGGACTTTCCATCCTTTATAATCGGCAGGGCGAGTGTAGATGGGTCCTGACAATAATCCGTCTTGAAAACTATCAGTTAATGCAGAAGTTTCATCACTTAAAACTCCAGGAATCAATCGTATCAAAGCATCAGATAAAACTAACGCACCTAATTCACCACCTGATAATACATAATCACCAATTGATATTTCTTTGGTAATAAAATGATCGCGTACCCGCTGGTCAACTCCTTTATAATGTCCGCATAGGATAATTATGTTTTCATACATCGACATTGTATTGGCCATTTTTTGGTTCAAAGTTTCGCCGTCCGGCGACATATATATAATCTCGTCGTATTTTCTTTGAGTTTTTAAATGGGAGATACAATCGTCAATTGGTTGGATTGTCATTACCATTCCAGCACCACCACCAAACGGATAATCATCAACCGATTTTTGTTTGTTTGTAGTATAATCACGCAAATTATGAAAGTGTACTTCTACTAGACATTTGTCAATAGCGCGCTTCATTATTGATGCCTCAAATGGACTTCTTAATAAATCAGGTAATAGTGTAATAATATCTATACGCATTTGTAATTATTGCAAAATTTAGATTTGCAAAGGTTCAAAGGTACAATGTTTTTGTAGGATTTGAAATCGAGACTTATTAAATTGAATAAATTTTTCTAAATCCATTTAATAGTCAACATTTTTCGATTACTTTTATACCTCTAAAAAAATCTATTCAATATGAAAATATGTAAAAAAATTATTGCGACTAGTGTCTTGTTCTTATTTGCGTTTTCAGCGCAATCACAATCAAATGGTATAGAAAAAACTAAAAGCCTAATGAAAAACCCTTTACTTGAAAGAAGTATTTTGCAATATCAAGCACCGCCTTTTGATAGAATTAAAGACGAACACTTTAAACCTGCATTTGAGTTTGGTTTAAAAGCTCATGATAAAGAAATTGTTGCGATTGTTAATAATACTTCCAAACCAACTTTCGAAAACACTGTTTTGGCTATAGAAATTAGTGGAGTTGATTTGAATAGAGCGATAGGAATTTTCTCTAACTTAACAGGGTCAAATACAAATCCAACTTTACAAGCGATTGATGAAGAATATGCACCGATTTTTTCTGCTCACAATGATAAAATATACTTGAATAGTAATTTGTATCAAAGAATTAAAGCAATTGATTTGAATTCACTAAAAGGGGAAGATAAAAAATTGACTGAGTATTATTTGCAACAATTTGAATTGGCCGGAGCTAATTTATCTGATTCAAATAAGGAGAAAATGAAAAAAATAAATAGTGAACTAGCCACACTAGGAACATCATTTGGAAATAAATTATTGAAAGCAAGAAAAAATGGCGCTTTACTTTTTGATAAAGAATCTGATCTGGAAGGTTTAAGCGTAGACGAACTTACAGCTGCCAAAATTAGAGCCGCGGAAGCTGGTCATCCAGGTAAATTTTTAATTGGTTTATTAAACACTACTCAACAACCTCTTTTGCCAAGTCTTAAAAACAGAGCAACAAGAGAGAAATTATTTAAGTCCTCATGGACAAGAGCAGAGAAAAATGACGATGGTGACACGAGAGAAATTCTTTTAAAAATGGCTAAATTACGTTTGCAAAAAGCGAATTTAATGGGAAAGAAAAGTTATGCTGAATGGCGTTTACAAGATCAAATGGCCAAAACTCCTGCTAATGCTTTGAATTTATTGTCTCAAATTGCTAAACCAGCTGTTGCTAAAGCGAAAATTGAAGCCAAAGAAATTCAAGATATTATAGATTCTCAAAATGGAGTATTTAAATTACAACCTTGGGATTGGAATTTTTATTCAGAGCAAGTTCGAAAAGCTAAATACGATTTAGATGAAAGTCAGATTAAACCGTACTTTGAAATATCCACTGTTCTTGAAAAAGGAGTCTTTTTTGCAGCCAAACAAATGTTCGGAATTACTTTCAAGGAACGTAAAGATTTACCTGTTTACAATCCTGATGTAGTTGCTTATGAAGTTTTTGACAATGATGGAAAATCAATGGCGATCTATTACCTAGATTTTTATACAAGAGACAATAAAAATGGCGGTGCTTGGATGAATAATTTTGTAAATCAATCACATTATTTAGATCAAAAACCAGTAATTGTAAATGTTTATAATTTTTCAAAACCTGCAGATGGAAAACCTTCATTAATTAGTTTTGATGATGTAACTACAATGTTTCACGAGTTTGGCCATACCTTACATGGATTGTTTGCCAACCAGCAATATGTAACCCTTTCTGGAACTTCAGTACCTCGTGATTATGTAGAATTTCCTTCTCAGATAAATGAACATGCTGCTTTAGATCCAACAGTTTTAAAAAATTACGCAATTCATTTTCAAACCAAAGAACCAATCCCTCAAGAATTAATTGATAAAATTAAAAAAGCCGACACTTTTAATAAAGGTTATGATGTTACTGAATTATTGGCGGCAGCAACTTTAGATATGGCTTGGCATAGTGTAGAAAAAGAATCAGATTTTAAACCAGCTTTGGTATTCGAAAATGAGGCTTTAACTAAATATGGTTTATTGGTAAATGAAGTTCCTACAAGATACCATTCTCCTTATTTTGCTCACATTTGGAGTGGAGGATATTCTTCAGGATATTATGCCTACACTTGGTCGAAAACTCTTGATTATAATGCTTATGATTGGATGAAAGCTAATGGTGGTATGACTAGAGCAAACGGTGAACGTCTTAGAAAATATATTTTATCTGTTGGAAACAGTGTCGATTTGAATCAAGCTTTTAAGGATTTTGTTGGTCATGAAATGGAAGTTGCACCTTATTTAAAGAATGCAGGATTATAATATAATGTAATTCAATAAAAAAGACTGCATTTAATGCAGTCTTTTTTATTTATTAATATTCAATAAATTATTTGAACATATCTTCCATGCCAGGAATCATTGGCATATCTACTTTTGTAACTGCATCTAATTCCGTTTGATTTATTTTCGCTGCTTTTTCAAGTGCTTTGTTCATTACAACAATTAAATAGTCTTCTAATTGGTCTTTGTCTTCCAATAAACTGTCGGATATTTCAATTAATTTCACTTTACTATTAGCAGTTAAAGTAACCTTTAATTGTCCGTCAGTGCTTTGTTCGTCAATTAAAATAGTGTCCATTCTTTTTTTAGTTTCTTCTATTTTTTGTTGGGTATCTTTTAATTTGCCCATCATTCCCATTAAATCCATGCTTTTAATTTTAAATTTCAGGCAAACTTACAGAAAATAAGTCAATAAAAAATACTAAGAAATTTGTTATTAGAGATCCTTTCTTACTTTGATTGTCTTATTTTTGCAATTATAAAATTAAAAGAAAAAACGAAAATAATGATTATAAAAAATCCTCCGAAAGCTAAAATAATTCCTACTACTTTAGAGAAATTTGATGATATTAGAATCGATAATTATTTTTGGCTAAACGATAGAGAAAATCCTGAAGTTATTGATTATTTAAATAAGGAAAACGATTATTATAAAGAGATGACGGCTCATACCAATGATTTACAAAAAGAATTATTTGAAGAAATGAAGTCCAGAATCAGAGAAGACGATCAATCAGTTCCTTATTTATACAATGGTTATTATTATATCACTCGTTTTGAAACTGGAAGTGATTATCCTATTTATTCAAGAAAAAAAGGAAGTCTTTCGTCAAACGAGGAAATCATGTTTAATTGCAATGAATTAGCAAAGGAACATAAATATTTCAAATTAGGTGGATTAAGTGTAAGTTCTGACAATCAATATATTGCATTTGCATTGGATACCATAGGAAGACGAATTTATACAATTCAAATAAAGAACTTAGTAACTGGAGAAATTTTTTCTGACAAAATTGAAAACACTTCTGGCGATAGTACATGGGCAAACGATAATTCGACCCTTTTTTATACGCGTCAGGATGAAAAGACATTACGATCAGACAAAGTTTATAAGCATAAATTAAATACCGATTCAGCGAATGATAGTTTGGTTTATTTTGAAAAAGATGATACTTTTTCGGTAGAAGTTACCAAAGAAAAATCAAAGAAGTATATTGTAATTAGTTCATCGAGTACAATGACAACAGAGTTTAGAACTTTACTTGCCGATCAACCTGATGGAGAATTTAAAATATTCCAAAAAAGGGTTCGTGGTTTAGAATACGATATTGCTCATTTTGGGGATCATTTTTATGTGTTAACCAATAAAGACGATGCAACCAACTTCAAGTTAATGAAAACTCCTGAATTGGCTACAACCAAAGAGAACTGGGTAGATTTAATTCCACATCGAGAGGATGTTTTGATTGAAGATATTGATATTTTCAGCCATTTCTTGGTAGTTACAGAACGATTTAATGGATTGAATACCATTCGAATAATGCCATGGAGTGGAGAAGGAGCCTATTATTTGCCTTTCGAGAGTGAAACTTATACTGCTTATACTTCTACAAATGTTGATTTTGATACTGATATTTTAAGATATGGCTATCAATCAATGGCAACTCCAGCTTCTATAATTGATTTCAACATGAGGACAAAAGAAAAGCAAATTATGAAGGAGCAAGAAGTTTTAGGAGGGAAATTTGATAAAAACAATTACAATGAAGAACGAGTTTGGGCAACTGCTCAAGATGGAACTAAAGTACCAATTTCTATAGTTTATAGAAAAGAATTGAAAAAGGACGGAAACAATCCTTTGTTGCAATACGCTTATGGATCTTATGGTTATTCAATGGATGCAACATTTTCTTCCACACGATTGAGTTTACTTGATCGAGGATTTATATTTGCAATAGCTCACATTCGAGGTGGTGAAGATTTAGGCCGTCAATGGTATGATGAAGGAAAATTACTAAATAAAAAAAATACTTTCACTGATTTTATTGATTGCTCAAACTATTTAATTGCTAATAAATTTACTTCACCAACCCATTTATACGCCGAAGGTGGATCGGCAGGGGGATTGTTAATGGGTGTAATTGCTAATATAGCACCCGAATTGTACAATGGTATTATTGCCCAAGTTCCTTTTGTGGATGTAGTTACAACCATGCTTGACGATACGATTCCACTTACAACCGGTGAATACGATGAATGGGGAAATCCAAACGTTAAAAAATTTTACAACTACATTAAAACCTATTCTCCATACGATAATGTAAAAACACAAGATTATCCATCAATGTATGTATCAACGGGCTTACATGATTCACAGGTTCAGTATTGGGAGCCAGCAAAATGGGTGGCGAAATTACGCGAATTAAAAACAGATACGAATGCTATCTATCTGGATACCAATATGAACGCCGGTCATGGAGGAGCTTCTGGAAGATTTGAAGCATTAAAAGAATTAGCTAAAGAATTTTCTTTTTTGTTAGATTTAGAAAAAATTGGAAAATAATTAGAAATTTATTGTTAAATTTGCATTAAATGAGGTTATCATAGATTGATTTTTTTAATCTTAATTGACTACTTTTTTATGAACGAAAAAATTAATGCCTTCGAAAGCGTACTAGATTTAATTGGGAACACTCCTTTAATTAAATTAAATAAAGTTACTGAGAACCTAGATGGAAATTTCTATGCTAAAGTAGAAGCTTTCAATCCAGGTCATTCCTCTAAAGATAGAATAGCTTTATATATTATTGAGGAAGCTGAAAGAAAAGGTATTATTTCTCCCGGTGATACAATAATTGAAACTACTTCCGGAAATACCGGTTTTAGTTTAGCAATGGTAAGTATTATTAAAGGTTATAACTGTATTTTAGCTGTTAGTTCAAAATCTTCCCTAGATAAAATTGATATGTTACGAAGCATGGGTGCTAAAGTATATGTTTGTCCTGCCAATGTTTCTGCTGATGATGAAAGATCCTATTATTCTGTAGCAAAACGCCTTCATGAAGAAACTAAAGGTTCGGTTTATATCAATCAGTATTTTAATCAATTGAATATTGATGCACATTATAAAACTACTGGACCTGAAATTTGGGATCAAACAAAAGGTAAAATTACTCATTTAGTTGCTTGTAGTGGAACGGGAGGTACAATTTCAGGAATTGCAAAATACTTGAAAGAAAAAAATCCAAATATTAAAATTTTAGGTGTTGATGCTTTTGGATCGGTATTAAAAAAATACCATGAAACAAGGGAGTTTGACAACGAAGAAATATATCCATATCGAATTGAAGGTTTGGGTAAAAACTTAATTCCATCGGCAACAGATTTTGATTCTATAGATCATTTTACAAAAGTAACCGATGAGGAAAGTGCACATGCCACTCGTGAATTAGCAAAAAGAGAAGGATTGTTTGTTGGTTATACTTCGGGTGCGGTTCTTCAAGCGATTAGACAATATGCACAAGAAGGAAAATTTAATAAAAATAGTAATGTTATAGCTATTTTCCCAGATCACGGTTCTCGTTATATGAGTAAAGTTTTTAGTGACGATTGGATGAACGAACAAGGATTCTTCGACAGTGTTAATTTAGAAGAAGCTCAAAAAATAGAATTTATTAAATAAACAAATTAATAGATTAAAAAAACTCCAGAACTTATCTGGAGTTTTTTTATGACGTATTTAGAACTTTGAATCCCTTACCTTTTTGGAATAGATAGTTATTCTTCCATCGTATGATAAACATTCATCACGTCATCATCTTCTTCAATTTTTTCAATAAGTTTTTCTACATCAGCCATTTCAGCTTCTGAAAGTTTCTTAGTTATTTGAGGAATTCGCTCAAATCCAGAAGATAATATTTCGATTCCTCTGTTTTCCAATTCTTTTTGTATGGTTCCAAAACTTCCAAAAGGGGCGTAAATTAAGATACCATCTTCATCTTCAAATACCTCTTCAGCACCAAAATCAATAAACTCCAATTCTAATTCTTCAGGATCCAAGCCATTAGCAGGAATTCTGAAATTACAGGTATGATCAAACATAAATTCAACCGATCCTTGAGTTCCCAATGTTCCATTACATTTGTTAAAATAACTTCTAACGTTGGCAACTGTTCTGTTGTTATTGTCGGTTGCTGTTTCTACAAGAATTGCTATTCCATGAGGCGCATAACCTTCAAACAATACTTCTTTATAGTTGGCCGTGTCTTTATCAGTTGCTTTTTTGATGGCACGTTCAACATTTTCTTTCGGCATATTTACTGCCTTGGAGTTTTGTATAACGGCTCTCAATCTTGAATTGGCTTCTGGATTTGGACCACCTTCCTTAACAGCCATTACAATATCTTTACCAATTCTAGTAAATGCTTTGGCCATAGCCGACCAGCGTTTCATTTTTCTGCCTTTTCGGAATTCAAAAGCTCTTCCCATTTCTATTTTTTTAAATCTAATTCAATTATTTATTTCTTATAAAATGGTAATTTTACCACTTTAGCAAGTACATCGTTTTTTCTAATTCTAATATAAATTTCGCTATCTACTGCTGAAAAAGAAGTTGGTACATATCCTAAACCAATTCCAACATTCATTGATGGTGACATAGTTCCAGAGGTTACTACTCCAATTACATTTCCATTAGCATCTACAATTTCATAATCGTGACGAGGTACCGAACGTTCTTGCATTTCAAATGCAATTAATTTTCTAGCGACACCATTTTCTTTTTGCTTTTTTAGATTTTCAGAATTGGTGAACTCTTTAGTGAATTTAGTTATCCATCCTAATCCTGCTTCTAATGGAGAAGTCGAATCGTTGATATCGTTTCCATATAAACAGAAACCCATTTCCAAACGCAAAGTATCACGTGCTGCTAATCCAATTGGTTTTATACCAAATGCTTCGCCTGCTTCAAATACTTTGTTCCAAATAGCTTCAACTTGATTATTTTTACAATAAATTTCAAATCCTCCAGATCCAGTATATCCTGTTGAAGAAATAATTACATTGTTGAAGCCAGCAAAATCTCCAACTTCAAAATGATAATAAGCAATTTGAGATAAGTCGATTGATGATAATGACTGCATCGCTTCAACTGCTTTAGGTCCTTGAATTGCTAATAGAGAATACTCATCTGAACAATTTTCCATTGTCACTCCTAAATCATTGTGAGAAGAAATCCAATTCCAGTCCTTATCAATATTTGAGGCATTAACTACTAACATGTACTCATCTTCAGCCATTTTATAGACAATTAAATCATCTACAATTCCACCCTCATTATTTGGTAAACAAGAATATTGAGCTCTTCCAATTGTTAAAGTAGAAGCATCATTCGATGTTACTTTTTGGATTAAATCCAAGGCTTTTGGACCTTTAAGAAAAAATTCACCCATGTGAGAAACATCAAAAACACCTAAACCATTTCTTACTGTATCATGTTCTGCATTGACACCTTCATATAAAATAGGCATATTATAACCCGCAAATGGAAGTATTTTAGCACCTAAGTTTTCGTGAACGCTTATTAAGGCTGTATTTTTCATTGTTTTGTTAGCTTTTATTTACAGCCGCTAATTTATTCATTTTTTATGGAGTAACAAAACGACTTTCATTCAAATTATTAGTTTGTGTTTAATTTAATTATTTATAAATATGAAATTATAATTATCATAAAATATGCTAATAAACCTTGCTTTATAATTAGTAAATAGCCATTTTTGTATTTCAATATAATTATGACCATGAGTAATATTCATTACATAAGTACCGATGTTCTTTCTTTAGAAGAGTTACATGATATTTTATACCAACATAAAACACTTGAATTATCTGAAGAGGCAAGGGTTAACATTCAAAAATGCAGGGATTATTTAGATGCCAAAATGGAAGCTAATGAAACTCCAATTTATGGAATAAACACTGGTTTTGGTTCGCTTTGTAATGTTAAAATTTCAAATGAGAATCTTTCTAAACTTCAAGAAAACCTTGTAAAATCTCACGCTTGTGGAACAGGGGAAGAGGTTCCTTCTGAAATTGTTAAGTTGATGTTGCTTCTAAAAATTCAATCTTTAAGTTATGGTTATTCCGGAGTTCAATTAATCACTGTATTGAGACTAATTGATTTATATAATAATGATATTTTACCAGTAATTTATACCCAAGGGTCTCTTGGTGCTTCAGGTGATTTAGCTCCTTTAGCCCATTTATCATTACCGTTATTAGGGGAGGGTGAATTGATTTATAATGGAAATAAAGTGCCCACTTCTAAAATAATGAAGCAATTTAATTGGAGTCCAATCGTACTTCAGTCAAAAGAGGGATTAGCTTTGCTTAATGGAACGCAATTTATGTGTGCTTATGGAACTCATATTTTATTGAAAGCTATAAAATATTCTTATTTAGCCGATTTAATTGGAACCATTTCATTAGAAGGTTTTGATGGTCGACAGGAACCATTCAACGAATTAATTCATTTTATTAGACCTCATAAAGGACAAATTGTAACTGCAAATCGGGTAAATGATTTTTTAGAAGGAAGTGAAATTATATCTCAACCTAAAGAACATGTTCAAGATCCGTATTCTTTCCGATGTATTCCTCAAGTTCATGGTGCCTCAAAAGATGCTATTGATTATGTAAAAAAAGTTTTTAAAACAGAAATTAATTCCGTGACTGATAATCCAAATGTTTTTATTGAAAGCGATCAGATAATTTCGGGTGGAAATTTCCATGGTCAACCATTGGCTTTATCTTTAGATTTTCTAGCAATAGCTTTATCAGAATTAGGAAGTATTTCTGAAAGAAGAACCTATCAATTAATTTCAGGATTAAGAAATTTACCTCCATTTTTAGTTGATAATCCGGGATTAAATTCAGGATTTATGATTCCTCAATATACCGCAGCAAGTATTGCAAGTCAGAACAAACAATTGGCAACCCCTGCAAGTGTTGATAGTATTGTATCTTCAAATGGTCAAGAAGACCATGTGAGTATGGGTGCTAATGCGGCTACGAAAGCGTTACGAATTATGGATAATTTAGAGCGAATTCTTGCTATTGAATTAATGAATGCTTCGCAAGCAATTGAATTTAGACGTCCCTTACAATCAAGTGATTTTATCGAAATGTTTTTAAAATCCTATCGTGAAGAAGTACCTTTAGTTAAAGAAGATAGAATTTTACATTATGATATTCAAAAATCAGTGGCTTTTTTGAATAGCTTTGTGATTGATGTAGAAATTTAAACTTTATTTTTTAAAATTCTTCTCAATTGCTTTGATCATTTCTCCTGCAATATCTTTGTTGGTAGCGCCTTCAATTCCTTCTAATCCAGGTGAAGAGTTCACTTCTAATAATAATGGACCTTTTGAAGAACGGATAATATCTACTCCAGCTACTTTTAAATCCATAGCTTTTGCAGCTTTTATTGCAATTCTTTTTTCCTCAGCGGTAACTTTTATTACTGATGCGGTTCCACCTAAATGAATATTTGCTCTAAATTCTCCCGGCATTGCTTCGCGTTGTATTGCCGCTACCACTTTACCGTCAATTACAAAACAACGAATATCTTTTCCGTTGGCTTCTTTTATAAATTCTTGAACTAATATATTGGCATTCAAACTTTTAAAAGCATTGATAACACTTTCTGCTGCTTTTTTGGTTTCAGCCATTACCACCCCTTTTCCTTGAGTTCCCTCTAATAATTTAACAATTAATGGAGGTCCGCCAACCATCTTAATCAAATCGTTGGTATCAAGAGGGGAGTTTGCAAATCCAGTTGTAGGAATATCAACTCCGTTATTTAATAACAATTGTAAAGAATACAATTTATCACGAGATTGTGTTATTGCTGCAGCTGAATTCAGGCAATATACTTTCAAAGCTTCAAATTGTCGGGTTAAAGCGCAACCATAAAAAGTAATACTGGGACGAATTCTAGGGATAATAGCATCAAAATCATCTAAAATTCTCCCGCCACGATAATGAATTTCAGGAGTGGTCGCATCCAGTTTCATATAACATTCCTTGATATTTAAGAAATGCATTTCGTGACCCCGCATTTCTCCAGCTTCCATTATTCTCTTATTGCTATACAATTCTTTATTACTTGCTAAAACTCCAATTCGAAGTCCTGTTGTTGCTTTTTCAGAAGATTTATATAATTCGGTTAAAATATCCGAAGTTGGTTCACCTAATAAATATTTTTGTTCCGGATCAACAAGTACTCTTCCGCTCATGGCTTCACGACCTAATAGCATTCGGAATCCCATGGAATCTCTATTGGTTAATGTAATTTCAATAGACCAGTTTTTGCCTCCTATTTCCAGTTCAGACCCAATAACGTAGCGCTGTTCCCTAAATCCGCTAGAACTTTTTACAATTCTTTTATCAATTAATTTGGATTCACAATGAATAATAGTTTTAACATTGTTTTGAATTGGGTTGATATCAAATTTTACCCAATTTTCACCATCCTTAATAAATGGCGCTATATTGATAGCGTGTAATGCAGATGTTTTAGCACCAGAATCAACTCTTGCTTTAATGGTTGGAATTCCTAAAATAGGGAAGGAACACCATTCTTCACTACCAACTATAACTTTTTCTGTGAACATGTTATTGATTGTAAATTGATAAAATAATATTTTCCAAAAGTATATATTTTGTTTTAATAAAATGTAGAATTATATTAAATAATAAACCCATCTAATTTTGAACAAAAGATG
Organism: Chitinophaga pinensis; assembly: GCA_943324545.2. Taxonomy (GTDB): domain Bacteria; phylum Bacteroidota; class Bacteroidia; order Flavobacteriales; family Flavobacteriaceae; genus Flavobacterium. Next base: position 8,819 of record CALPMA020000024.1, on the reverse strand, counting down.
GGTTTAAATTCTAATAATGTATTGTATTTATTGTTTAGTAGGCTCCGGAGCTTTAGTTACTTTCACCACTAATTCTTGAGTTGCTTCGTTAAGATCCATAAATATTTCATCGCCTGAACCAATTTTACTGGTGATAATTTCTTCGGCTAGCGCATCTTCTACATATTTTTGAATGGCTCTTTTTAATGGTCTAGCGCCAAATTGCTTGTCGAAACCTTTATCAGCAATAAAAGCTTTGGCAGTATCCGACAGATTTAATTCATAGCCTAAATCTTTTATTCTAGCATATAATTTTTTCAATTCGATTTCAATAATCAAATCGATATCGTGTTTTTCTAATGCATTGAAAACAATTACATCGTCAATTCTATTTAAGAATTCAGGTGAAAAAGCTTTTTTAAGCGCATTTTCAATGATGCTTTTTGAATTTTCATCCGCTTGAGAAATTTTTGCTGAAGTTCCAAAACCTACTCCTTGGCCAAAATCTTTCAATTGGCGCGCGCCAATATTTGAGGTCATGATTATAATAGTATTTTTAAAATCGATTTTACGACCTAAACTATCGGTTAAATAACCATCATCCAATACTTGCAACATCATATTAAAAATATCAGGATGTGCTTTTTCAATTTCATCTAATAATATAACGCTGTATGGTTTTCTTCTCACTTTCTCAGTTAATTGACCACCTTCTTCATAACCAACGTATCCCGGAGGAGCGCCAACTAATCTTGAAATAGCGAATTTTTCCATGTATTCACTCATGTCAATTCTGATTAAAGCATCTTCAGAATCGAATAATTCTTTAGCCAAAACTTTCGCTAATTGGGTTTTACCAACACCAGTTTGACCTAAGAAAATAAAAGAACCTATTGGTCGATTTGGATCTTTTAAACCAGCACGATTTCTTTGAATAGATCGAGCAATTTTTAACACTGCTTCATTTTGCCCAACTACCTTATTTTGAATTAGTTCGGGTAGTATAGCTAATTTATTACTTTCAGTTTGAGCAATACGATTTACAGGTATCCCCGTCATCATAGATACCACATCAGCAACATTATCTTCAGTTACTAAAATACGATTATTTTTAGCCTCTTCTTCCCATTGTTCCTGAGCTACCGATAAATCTTTTTCAATTCGTTTTTCATCGTCACGTAGTTTAGCTGCTTCTTCATACTTCTGTCTTTTAACAACAGAATTTTTAAGTTCACGGACTTCCTCCAATTGACGTTCAAAATCCAAAATTTGTATTGGCACCTCAATATTGGTAATATGAACTCTTGAACCTGCCTCGTCTAAAGCGTCAATTGCTTTATCTGGAAGGAATCGTTCTGACATGTATCTGTTGGTTAACTTTACGCAAGCTTCAATGGCTTCTGGGGTGTAAGTCACATTGTGATGATCTTCGTATTTATTTTTTATGTTGTTTAAAATGATAATTGTTTCATCAACCGATGTTGGTTCTACAATTATCTTTTGAAAGCGACGTTCTAAAGCACCATCTTTTTCGATATATTGTCTATATTCATCTAATGTTGTAGCTCCTATACATTGGATTTCACCACGAGCTAATGCAGGTTTAAACATATTGGACGCATCTAAAGAACCAGTTGCGCCTCCAGCACCTACAATGGTATGAATTTCATCGATAAAAAGAATAATATCGTCATTTTTTTCCAATTCATTCATCACTGCTTTCATACGCTCTTCGAATTGACCTCGGTACTTTGTACCTGCAACTAGACTAGCTAAATCAAGGGTTACAACACGTTTGTTAAATAAAATACGCGATACTTTCTTTTGGATAATTCGTAAAGCCAAACCTTCGGCAATAGCTGATTTTCCGACCCCAGGTTCACCAATCAATAGCGGGTTGTTCTTTTTACGACGACTTAATATTTGAGAAACTCTTTCTATTTCTTTTTCACGACCAACCACTGGATCTAATTTACCTTCTTCAGCAAGTTCAGTTAAATCGCGACCAAAATTATCTAAAACAGGAGTTTTGGATTTTTTATTGGATTTATTTGTAGGGTTGTTAAAATTGTCACTTTTTAAGCTGTCATCTTGTCCGGAATCCTCATTATAGGATTCTGCTCTTGGCAAATTCTCTAAAAATTCGTCTTCGGTGCTATTTGGTGTCATGTTTAAATATTGTTCTTTTGTAGTATCGTAGTCGATTTTTAATTTGTTAAGCAGTTTTGTTGTAGGGTCATTTTCGTTTCTTAAAATGCATAAAAGTAGGTGGGCGGTACTAATTGTAGTACTCTGAAACACTTTAGCTTCAAGAAAAGTAGTTTTTAAAGCTCTTTCAGCTTGACGTGTTAGATGTAAATTTTTCTTGTCTAGACCAATTTCAGTATTAGGATTGGCAGGACTTAAAATTTCAACTTTTCTACGTAAAAAATCTAAATCAACCGATAAATTATTTAAAATATCAATTGCCGTTCCGTTACCATCCCTCAAAATCCCTAACATAAGATGTTCAGTACCAATAAAATCGTGACCTAAACGAAAGGCCTCTTCCTTACTATAGGTTATTACATCTTTAACTCTTGGTGAAAAATTATCATCCATATTTAATGTATTACTTACTTGTAAATTTATAAAATTTAATTCATAAAATCAAAAACCATACCTACGATGAAAGTAGTTAGCTAATTGACAAAAAAATATCTAATTTTAAAAGAATAAAGTTGAATTAATTTATTAACTAAATGAAGGGTAAAATTTGTTAATAAATCGTCCAAATTATTACCATAAAAAGTAAATAAAATAGTTTTTAAAGACTATATTAGCAAGATTTTTTAATACAAAATAATTTTAATTTAACTATATAATATGTCTGACGGAGAAAAGTTAATCCCTATTAACATTGAAGAAGAAATGAAATCAGCTTACATCGATTATTCGATGTCGGTAATTGTATCGCGTGCACTTCCAGATGTTAGAGATGGTTTGAAACCAGTACATCGAAGAGTACTTTATGGAATGTATGATTTAGGAGTTTTTTCAAATAAAGCCCATAAAAAATCAGCAAGAATTGTTGGAGAAGTTTTAGGAAAGTATCATCCCCACGGAGATACTTCTGTATATGACGCTATGGTTCGTATGGCTCAGGAATGGAGTATGCGTTATCTATTAATTGACGGTCAAGGTAATTTTGGTTCGGTTGATGGCGACAGCCCTGCAGCAATGCGTTATACGGAAGCTAGAATGCGAAAGATTTCGGAAGAAATTATGGCAGACATCGAAAAAGAAACGGTTGATTTCCAATTGAATTTTGACGATACTTTGTATGAACCAAAAGTTATGCCTACGAAAGTTCCTACCTTATTAATTAATGGTGCTACTGGTATTGCGGTTGGAATGGCTACTAATATGCCACCACACAATTTAATGGAAGTTATAAACGGTACTCTAGCTTATCTTGATAACGAAGAAATTGAAATTGACGAATTGATGAATCATATAAAAGCTCCTGATTTTCCAACTGGAGGAATAATTTATGGTTATGAAGGAGTTCGTGAAGCATTTAAAACGGGTAGAGGTAGAATTGTAATGAGAGCTAAAGTTAACTTTGAAGAAGTTGATGGAAGAGAATCAATTATTATTACTGAAATTCCATACCAAGTGAATAAGGCTGAAATGATTAAAAAAACAGCCGATTTAGTAAATGACAAAAAAATTGATGGTATTGCCAATATTCGAGATGAATCGGATAGAAACGGTATGCGTATCGTATATATATTGAAGAGAGACGCTACGCCAAACGTAGTTTTGAATACGTTGTATAAATTCACCCAATTACAAGCATCTTTCAGTGTAAACAATATTGCCTTGGTAAAAGGTCGTCCTCAAATGTTGAATTTGAAGGATATGATTCATTATTTCATCGAGCACCGTCACGATGTTGTGGTTCGAAGAACACAATTTGAATTAAGAAAAGCGGAAGAGAGAGCCCATATTTTAGAAGGTTTAATCATTGCCTCTGATAATATTGATGAAGTAATTGCTTTAATCCGTGGATCGAAAAATACGGACGAAGCTAGAGAAAAATTAGTAGAAAGATTTAATTTAACTGACATTCAGTCTCGTGCTATTGTTGAAATGCGTTTACGCCAATTGACAGGATTAGAACAAGACAAGTTAAGAGCTGAATTCGAAGAATTAATGAAATTAATAGAGCACTTAAAAGCATTATTAGCAGATGTTAATTTGAGAACAGAAGTAATTAAAGAAGAGTTGATCGAAATTCGTGATAAATACGGTGACGCTCGTCGTTCAACTATTGAATATTCAGGTGGAGATGTAAGTATTGAGGATTTAATTGCTGATGAAAATGTGGTAATAACCATTTCTCACGCTGGTTATATCAAACGTACGAATTTAACAGAATACAAGACTCAGAATAGAGGTGGAGTAGGACAGAAAAGTGCTGGAACAAGAGATCAAGATTTCTTAGAACACTTATTTGTGGCAACGAATCACCAATACATGATGTTCTTTACTCAAAAAGGAAAATGTTTCTGGATGAGAGTTTATGAAATTCCTGAAGGTAGTAAAACAGCTAAAGGTCGTGCATTGCAAAACTTAATCAACATTGAAAGTGATGACAAAGTAAAAGCATTTATTTGCACACAAGATCTTAAAGATAAAGTATATACCAATAGTCATAACTTAATTATGGTAACCAAAAAAGGCCAAGTTAAGAAAACGTCATTGGATAAATATTCAAAACCTCGTGTAAACGGAGTTGCGGCAATTACAATTAAAGAGGGTGATGAATTATTAGCAGCCCAATTAACGGATGGAAATAGCCAAATTATGATTGCTGTGAAATCAGGTAAAATGGTTCGTTTTGAAGAAAGCAAAACCCGTCCAATGGGAAGAACCGCTTCTGGTGTTCGTGGAATTACTTTGAAAGATGAATCTGATGAAGTAATTGGAATGGTTTCTGTAAATGATATGGAAAGTGAAATTCTTGTGGTTGCTGAAAATGGTTACGGAAAACGTTCAAGTATTGAAGAATACAGAATTACCAATCGTGGTGGAAAAGGAGTTAAAACACTTAATATTACTGAAAAAACCGGTAAATTGATTTCTATAAATTCAGTTACTGATGCTGATGATTTAATGATAATAAATAAATCTGGATTAACTATCAGAATGGCTGTTGAAGATTTAAGAGTAATGGGTAGAGCTACGCAGGGAGTTAAGCTTATTAATATTAAAGAAAACGATTCAATTGCTGCGGTAACGAAAGTTATGAAAGATGATGTGGATGAAGTTGTAGTTGATGAAGATGGAAATGTAATTGAGTCAGCAGTAATCGAAAGAGTAAAACCTGTATTAGAAGTCCTTGAAGACGATGGAGTTACAGATGATGATGACGATGATGATGATGAAGTTGTTGACGACGACGACGAAGATTCAGATGATGACTCTGACGATGAAAACGAAGATTAATTAATTTAAAATTTATATATATGAAAGGTAAAGTTCTATTACTTGTATCATCAATCATTCTTTCAACATCAGCATTTGCTCAAAAGAATGAATTAAAAACGTTAAAGAAAATATACGGAAAAGAAAAAATTTCTGATTCTGATATGGAACTTTACAAAACTACTTTAACATCAGCAGAATCTTTAGTTGCCGGATCTACCGAGGATGATAAAGTGTATTTTGAATATTATAAAGGAGTTGCGCCATTATTAGAAATGACATTAGCATTATTAAATCCTGCTAAAAGCACTGATCCTATGTTAGCATCAAAGATTTTATCAATTGATAAAGTTAATCAATTTGTTGCTGTTGCAAATGCAACAAAGGAGTATGAAAAAAAATCAGGCAAACAGGTTTATATTACTGATATCGATCAAAAAATCAAAGTATTGAAACCAATATTGCTAAATTATGCAGTTGCTTTATCAAATGTTCCCAATTATAGAGATGCGGCAATTTTATTGGCTGCTATGTATAATTTAGACAATAGTGATTTAGAAAAGTTATATTATGCAGCAAATTATGCCGTAAATTCTAAAGATTATAATTTGTCATTGTCTTATTATTTATTACTTAAAGATAAAAACTATACTGGTGAAAGGGAAAATTTACATGCAATTAATATTAAAAGTCAAAAAGAAGAAACTTTCAATACCAAATCAGAGAGAGATCTTTTTATAAAAGCAGGTACCCATGAAAAACCACGTGATGAAAAAATACCTTCGAAAAGACCTGAAATATATAAAAACATAGCTTTAATTTATCTTGAACTTGGAAAAACTGCAGAAGCTAAACAAGCAATTCAAGAAGCACGAATAGAAAACCCGGATGATGTTTCTTTAATCATTTCAGAATCTAATATTTATTTGAAAGAAAACGATATGGTTTCTTACAAAAAATTAATTTCTGTAGCATTAGAAAAAAACCCAAACAATGCTGATTTAGTATTCAATTTAGGTGTGATTAGCTATAATAGTAAAGAATTAGTAGAAGCTGAGAAGTATTATCTAAAAGCGATTGAAATAGATCCAAAATATGTTAATGCTTATTTAAATTTAGCTATATTAAAATTGGATGTTGAAAAGATTATAATTGAAAAAATGAATAAATTAGGAACTTCAGCTCCTGAAATGAAAAAATATGATGTTTTGAAAAAACAACGGGAAGATTTATACAAAAGCGCTATTCCATTCCTGAAAAAAGTAACTGAATTAGACCCTCAAAATATTGAAGCAATTAAAACATTAATCGGTGTTTATAATGCAATTGAAATGTTTGATGAAGCTAAAGTTTTAAAAGCACAGTTGAAAAAATAAGTTATTAAGACATGATAAATAAAAAATCCCGAACATTTGTTCGGGATTTTTTTATATAATTTTTTTTATCACTCTTAATTTATGAGTATGTCTATTGGTTTCAGCATTGTAAATTCCTAAATGATCAATCCTGTCAATTCTAACTTTTCCACTTGCGTGAATAATATAGTTGTTTTCCATAATTATACCCACATGAATAATGTTACCTTCTTCATTATCAAAAAAGGCCAAATCCCCAGGCTCACTCTCTTCAATAAAACTCAATGGAATTCCCTGGGAAGCTTGTTGTGAGGCATCACGTAAAAGTTTGTAACCATTTAACTTATAAACCATTTGCGTAAATCCAGAACAATCAATACCAAATGGAGTTTTGCCTCCCCATAAATAAGGAGCATTCAAATACATAAATGCCGTTTTTATTAATTCCGATTTGGGTTTGATTCCACTAATTTTAGCACCTTCAAAATAATAATTCGATGTATTGATATTAGAATCATCTAAAAAATTTAAAGAGGCACCCAGTGGTACTGGCATCATGAAATTATTGTCGCCGGTAATATAATCGATTAAATCGCTATTTAATACTATATCTTGAGTAGATATTGTTTTAAAATCGTCTTTTGAAATTGGTTGAAATTGCTTGGAGTCTATCCAGCCTTCATAATCATCATATTGTAATTTGATTTTGGTCCATTGTTTTAGGGTTTCAATTACTTCAAAATGTTCGCCAAACAGCACTTGCGAAACTATCTCGCTTCGATCGTTAGGTTCTATTCTTAAAGGAATAATCGCTAAATTACAAATACCAAACATACTTAATTATTCTCTTTCAATTACTATTGCTGAAGCTCCTCCGCCGCCATTGCATATTGCTGCGGCTCCGATTTTTGCATTATTTTGTTCTAAAACATTGATCAAGGTAACAATTATTCTTGCGCCTGAACAACCCAGTGGGTGCCCTAAAGAAACTGCTCCTCCGTTTACATTTACTTTTGACGCATCCAATCCTAGAATTTTAGTATTGGCTAAACCAACAACAGAAAATGCTTCATTGAATTCAAAAAAGTCAACCTCTTTAACAGATAAACCTACTTTATCTAACGCTTTTGGTAAAGCAACAGATGGAGTAGTGGTAAACCATTTTGGCTCTTGAGCAGCATCGGCATAGCTTTTAATGAAAGCCAACGGTTTTAATCCCAATTCCAATGCTTTTTCTTCACTCATCAAAATAAGTACTGCTGCACCATCATTAATAGTAGAAGCATTAGCTGCTGTTACTGTTCCTTCTTTTGTAAATGCAGACGCTAATGTTGGAATTTTATCCAATTTCACATTGGTATATTCTTCGTCTTTATCAATAATTATTGGCTCTCCACGTCTTTGTGGAACAGAAACTGGAACTATCTCAGAATCAAATTTTCCTGCTTCCCATGCTTTTGCTGATCGCTCATAGGATTGAATTGCGAAAGCATCTTGTTCTTCTCTAGAAATTTTATATTCGGAAGCACATAAATCTGCAGAAACTCCCATTGCAGAATTGTCATAGGCATCAGATAAACCGTCTTTTTGCATTCCGTCAATCATTGCGGCAGTTCCAAATTTATGTCCATTTCGAAGATGCAAATAATGAGGAATTAAGCTCATGTTTTCCATCCCGCCGGCAACGATTATTTCAGCATCCCCAGCCATAATTGCTTGAGCACCTTGCATAACTGCTTTCATTCCTGAAGCACAAACTTTATTTATGGTAGTTGCTATAGTTTTATTTGGAAGGCCAGCTAATAACGCTGCTTGACGAGCTGGTGCTTGACCTACTCCGGCTTGAACAACATTTCCCATAATCACCTCATCTATTAATTCTGGGTTTAAATTTATTTTATTTAATGCACCTTTTATAGCTGCTGCTCCAAGTTGTGGTGCGGTTACTGTTGATAATCCCCCCATAAAACTCCCAATAGGAGTTCTCACAGCGGATACAATTACTACTTTTTT
>CALPMA020000023.1 GCA_943324545.2 Chitinophaga pinensis | reverse complement strand
GTGCCAATACATTGCACCAAGCTCAATACCAAGGGTTTGTGTTGAATTGTATTTTTGTTTAAAATGATTATAAATTATAATTAAAAGTGAAATTAGCCCTCCAGCAAGGTGAGCAAGATGCACTATTGTTACAACATATAAAAAAGTGGTTGTTATTGAACTCGCACTTCCAGTAAAAAAATAACCGCTATCTACAATTTGACGAAATCCTACAAATTGAAGAATTACAAATACAATTCCAAGCGCAAAAGTAGCTAAAAGAAATGAAGTTGTAGCACTTCTTTTGTCTTTTTGTATTGCTTTTTTTGCTAAATGAAAAGTGATGCTACAACACAGAATTGCTACCGTACTAAAATAAAAAGCACTAGGCAATTGAAAGTCTTTTAACCAATCTTCTCTAGATTTACTAACAACAAATGCGCTTGTTAATCCTGCAAACATCATAAACATACTTACCATTCCAAACAACAAAATCAATTTGTATGATCTTGCGTTTCTTTCTTTAATTTCATTAATTGAAGTACTCATAATTATCGTAAAAATTTATCTAAAATATAAACCAATTGTAATAAAGTAATATAAGAAACACTAACTATCATAAGGGATCTGGCCGATTGCGATGTTCGTATTTGGTATAATTTAACTGCATAAAATAACATCCAAAGGCCTAATAAAAGCACTACAATTGCAGTGATTTTGGTTATAAAAAACTGCCCTGTATATCCTAAAACTGGCAATAAAGAAGCAATTATTAACCATAGTGTATACAATATTATTTGAAGTGCCGTAGAATTATCTTTTTTTCCTGAAGGCAACATAAAGAATCCTGCCTTTTCATAATCTTCATATAAAAACCAACCGATTGCCCAAAAATGGGGAAATTGCCAAAAGAATTGAATTAAAAATAACGTTCCAGCTTCAATTCCAAAGTTTCCTGTTGCCGCAACCCAGCCCAACATAAATGGAATTGCTCCAGGAAAAGCGCCAACAAAAACAGAAAGCGGAGTTACCGTTTTTAAAGGAGTATAAATACAAGTGTAAATAAATATTGAAATGGCACCAAACATAGCCGTTTTTTCATTGATGGTATATAAAAGTACGACACCAATAATTGTTAACAAAAAGGCAATGGATAAAGCGGAGTTTGGAGACATTCTATTCGAGGGAACTGGACGATTTTTTGTTCGATCCATTAATACATCTAATTCTTTTTCGATTACTTGGTTAAATGCGTTAGAAGCACCCACCATGCAATATCCTCCAATTACGAGTTTCAATAGAACCATCCAATCTAAAGAGTGAATTGAAGAAATCCCTAACATAAATCCAGCAATAGAAGAAAAAACAACACTTACAGCCAATCTAGCTTTCGTGATTTCTAGAAAATCAGTGTAAATAGATTTAACGGAGAGTTTGTTTAATGTAGCGTTCAAAGCTGATTTATTGGTTTTTAAACTGGTGCAAAGATACTTTAAAAAATAGCATTTCACAAAAGGAAAACAATTTAAAATAATGCTAAAATTATATTTTTAACAAAAGTGTTGAAATCAATAATTATCAGAGTTAGATTCTCCACTTGCAATAAGTTTTGCAGCGGAAGTTCCAATCCTTTTTACTCCTAAACGGATAAGGCTTATCGCTTCTTGGCGATTTCTTAGTCCACCTGACGCTTTAATTGGCAAAGGAGAAGCATTTTCGAGCATCATGATTATAGAAGGAAGAGTTGCGCCGTTTGGCAAATTGTTTAAAGTTTTATAAAACCCTGTTGATGATTTTACAAAGACTGTGGGATATAGGTCTTCTTTGAAATTGGAAATAACAACGTTTTTTATCAATGTAGAAAGCTGGATTATCTGCTGGTTGTTTAAAGCTGCCACTTCAATAATCCATTTGATCACTTTATTATTTTGGACAATAAATTCAGTACATTTTAGAATTTCTTCTTTTACAAGTAGGACATTTCCTTTTTTAAAAGCTTCATAATTGCAGACAAAATCCAATTCATCAGCACCATCTGCAATGGCTTTTTTGGCTTCTTTAATTTTTATTGAATAATTGGAATTGCCTTTTGGAAAATCAATTACTGTTCCAATAGTAACTTTTGATTTTTGATCAGTCACCATTTTCTTTGCTTGAGAAACTATTTCTGGACGAATCATTACAAGCTTGAAATTCTCATCGATTGCTTCCTGAATGCAATTAACAACTAATTTTGCATTATCATTTTCACCTATTCCAGCTTGTTCAGCGGTTTTTAAGTAGGTAGAATCCAAAAATGATTTTATATCCATCTCGCAGTCAAAATATAAATAATTGTTAGATTTTGGTTTTATTATTTGAATAGTATTGAACCGAAATTAAAATAACCAAAGCTGTAAAAGCTCCTGATATATTTGAAATCACATCTAATACATCTCCTTTTCTAGAAGTTGTTAATACTTGTTGAGACCATTCGATCACAATTCCGAAGACCAACGACACAAAAAACAAAATAAGAGGAGTTTTATAATTAATTATTTTTGAAGTTGATATAAAATACAAATACCATAAAATAATAAATATAAAGTGAAATGAAAAATGAGCCAATTTATCAACATGGTTAATTTCAATTTTGGGCAAGTCGCTTGCTGGCTCTAAACAGAGAAGCAGAATTGAAAAAGTCCAAAATAATGCAGCCGATAAATAGCTGATTTTACGCACCTATTAGCGCTTTATAATCTTCGCTTGATAACAAATCCTCCATTTCTGAAGCATCCGAAAATTTCACTTTTACCATCCATCCTTTTCCGTAAGGATCGCCATTTACTGTGTCGGGACTAGATTCTAAATCATCATTAAATTCAACAATTTCTCCCGATAATGGTAAGAATAAATCAGAAACTGTTTTCACCGCTTCAACCGTTCCAAAAACTTCGTCTTTAGCTAAAGTTTGATCTAAAGTTTCTACTTCTACGTATACGATATCACCCAATTCTTTTTGAGCAAAATCAGTGATACCCACTGTTGCAATTTCACCGTCAATACTAACCCACTCGTGGTCTTTTGTGTACTTTAAATTTGAAGGAATATTCATTTATAATTTTATTTATAGTTATAATTAGTTTTTTACAAAGGTATTATTTACAATTCTAATTTCAATTAATTTCCGAAATTATATCTGAGTGTAAATCCAGCTCTAATATTTGTCATTGGAAAAGAAGTTGAAACCACGGCTTTTGAGAAAGAATGGTCGTAATAAAAAATGGTAGTTAAATTTTTACTTAAAGAATAATCAGCAGTTATTCTTGCTGACCAAAGATTCTGTCCGCCAGCCAATTGATTATTATTATAATCTAAATAACGCACAATTGTTTGGTTATTTCTATAGGAGAAATCACCTTTAATATTTATATCACCTTTTAATACTCCTTGAGCATTATCGGCAAATCTAGAAGAAATAGCAACGTCTTTAAATCGATACCCCATTCCCACAACATATTCTACCCCACTTACTTCAGTCAATAAATTATTGTCAAAACTCATCGATAAAGCTCTATCTTTTTTCATTTCTGCTAAAAACTTCATTGAATTTTTTAGTTCAAAATCTAATCTTATTAAAGGGTTAAATTGTTCTACCAAATTCACATTGGCAATAATAGTTTTGTTCAAGAAATTACCGCCTTTATCAAATCCATTAGGATTTAAATTGTAATCTAAGTTCGATCTAAATGAATTGATGGTATATGAAGCTCGGTAGCTATGTTGAACTGAGAATCTTTTAAAGTTCTCTTTGAAAAATTCATATCTCATTAATCCATTGTATTTTGCTGTCCAGTTTGGAATTGGAAAATCTCTAAATGCAGATAATGAAACTCCTTTTGCAGATTCACCAATTTTGTCACCAATTGCTCCTGTATAGGCTGCAAGAAATGAAGGAAGTAATACTGCTTGGCTGTTTTTACCAAACCCTACAGGATATCCTTCTAGATCTAGCGGATAACTTGTAGAGTTATAATACTGCTGTGCTAAACGATTGGCTATAATAATTCTATTTCCTCTGAAATCATCAAATGCTGACGATTCATTGATATCGCTATTTCTAAATGCCGTTTTAATCATAATAGTTGAAATTGCAAAGTTACCCGTGTTATAGGGTGATCTAGAATTATATTGACCTGCAGACACATCAAATTGTTCTGAGAAATTATCTGCATAAGTTCTGTCGGCTGTCAAATCAATTTTAAAATCTGGAAACAAATCTATGTTGGCGGTTATATTCAATGTTCTATTTGTTACTTGTGTAAAATTCTGATTGAATTCAGGATAATTTGTCAACCATCCATTTTTGGCTGCTTCGTATCTAACATCATCTTGAGATCCAAATACAAATCCTAAAGTAGGTTTTGAAGTTCCTAAAAAACCTAATCCTGGAATATATCCTGGCAATGCCGTTCCTTTATTTTCAGTATAATTAATTTGAATATTTTTTACACTTGTTAACACTCCTTTAAGTCCCGTTATAAATATATTATCATCTGAAACACTTTGTTGTTGCTGATTATTAGTAACTTTCTGACCTGGAACTGGTGCTTTTTTGGGTGCTTGTTGGGCTGGTTTTTTGGCATTTTTTACCAATCCAATGTACCTGTAAAATGATTCCATATTAAAAGAAGTATTCAATTTCTGTGCGGCAGAATTTTGAATGGTGTTTCCTAAATTATAAAAAGTACCATCATTTGCTTCTATTGATGATAGTGCCGCAGACGATTTTAACCAGCTATAATTACCCGTATAAGAATAGGTAGATTTAACAAAACTGAACAATGGAATTTTATTTATTGGCAATTCATAATTTACGGTCAATTGTTGTGTGTGCTGATTTGGATCACCAACATCCAAATAATTATCCCAAATTGTTACAGTGTTATCCGGGATATTATTATCATTGATATAATTTCTAACAATGTTGTTTGACGAGGCTGTAAAATTAAGTTTTAATGCTTTTGTCAAATTATAATTAAAACCATATTGGTAATTAAATAAGAAATTTCTTCTGTACAATGGATCTAATCCAATACCGGCCACTTCAACCTGTCGGAACTCCTGTCTATTATATTGTCTAATAATATTTGTACTGAAGGAAATATTTGATGGCAAATAATTAAAATTGAAATCACTTAATAACTTCCAATAATCACTTTTACTGAAAATTTTGGTTTTTTTGAATGGCTCAAATGGTTTTGGTTGAAAAGTATAAGCATAATCAACAGTAGTATTTACTTGTTTATCTTCATAGCTTTCAATTTCAAAATTATGTCGCTCCACTTCATTGTAAGAATAAGATAAAGTTAAATTTTCCGGATCGTAAATATGTGGTTTTTGTTTTTCGCCTCTTTCTTTTTTAACTCCAATAAAATTGATACTTCTTCTTTTAGTATAATCAATAGCTCTATTGCGAATATTTTCTCTTTCCGCCTGATTAGAAGTCACATCTAACAGTTGTTGTAGTCTAATATCCTGATTGAATGGGTCGTATTCTGGTGTAATTGTTTCTTCACCTACTGAATAATTAAATGGTAAGTTGATACCCCATTTTTTCGGTAATAGTTTGCCAATACTTAAATTGGCAACAACATTATATTGAAATAAATCCTCGCGACTTCTTTCATTTGGACCTTGCTCTAGCCCGCCAAAACCAACTGTACTTTTCTTACTAGAAGCTGATATTGTTGCTAAATCAGCTAAATTAGTATCTAAACTAACTACCGCTGCCATTCCACCTTTATTGTCCATTTCGGCCAATCTAAGTTCGTTGAACCAAACCTCGCCACGAATATTACTGGTATTTGTAGATTTGTTTTTAACACCAACCATTAATGTTCTTATCAAACCAAAATTTGGATTTCCACGAATTCCAAGCCTTAATTTTCCTCTACTAGTATTGGATGCCAAGGAAGGGTCTAAAACATCGTCTTCAATAAATCGAATTCCGTTAATGTCTTCAGGAGGTGCATTGCCTCCAAGTGCTAAAACTTTTAACTGGGTAAGTAAGTCTAAGGGTAAATTAATCTCATTTAATTCTGGCCAGACTTCTGCTGGAGATGAAGCGCCTTCCGGAGTTACTTTTAATGGAATTTCAACTTGGTAAAAATTTTGAGTAAAGTCATTTCCAAATCTAATAAACCCTACCATTTGATCATTTTGAAGTGGAGTTGGATCTGATGGCGCTGGAAGTGCCTCTGCATGCAAGAACATTTTAAGTTTATTGAACTGACGCATATCTACACTTACATTCTTGAAAACCGCTCTGGAATCTCCAGGCTGCAAACCGTCACCACCAACTCTCATTGCTAAAGATTGTTCATTTTGATTGATAACTGAATTGTTATTAAACAATTGTTCTCTAACTACACCAGGTGGCGATACATATCGAATTGGACTTCGGTTGCCATTTTCTTGAATATTTACTGTAAGAACATCTAAATCTGTATTATCATCTGATGGATTGGTATCTGCAGCATCAAGGGTGTTAATATACCTTCTCCATTCTCCACGAACTAAATCTAAAGCACCAAAACGAACAGTCATTTTATCATTAAAACCAGTCATAAACATACGCATATAGCCGATAGATCTAAAGTCGTTAATTCCTCCAATAGTATTTTCCGGAAGTGAAATTGGAATTTTAAACTGAATCCATCTTGCACGTGTAGGATTTGCTCCAGCTGGTAAATTTGCTGCATCTGTTTCTCTAATATCTGTAACATATCGGTCAACGCCAATTGTCATGTTTTTATGCAAATCAATACTATATTCAAAATATGCATTGATAGTATTCATGGTATTATCACGATTTATGTCTTCTACATCAGGAAGGGTTTGAGACCCTCTATTTGCGTCGGTTACATCCACTGGGGAGTTTCCTTGAGTTCCATTATAATTTTTATATCGATCTTGAACACTTCCTTCGGCAGCAAAATAATACTCATAATCATCGGCTGAAGGATCAGGATATCCTGAGAAATTTGCAAATTTTGCGGCTTCTTCGTTATTATTTAATCCGTCTAACCCAATATCTTGACTGGATCTATTTGCTGGATTGGTATCAAATGCATAAATAAGCGATTGTGACGCAGGGACATTTCCCCAAATTGGCTGTGGGGTAACCAAAACTTGATCTACTCCAAGTCCATTTTCAAATTGCTTTCTTCCATCTTTTAAAACATCTTCAGAAATAGCCCCTAAATTAAAATAAATTTTTCCTGAGTTAGTTATTGATGCTTCACTTGATAAATTTCCAGGATCATAATAAGGATCTAATAACCAAAATTGTAAATATTCTACATTACTTTGTTCAAAATTAGTTGAGCTCAATGACCTCATTATCCCCCCAAAATTACTTTGTGGATTTGGTAATAGATTTGATGAAGCAGCGGCTGGATTGTAATTGTATGCTCCTCTCTCTTTTGGATAATAAACAAGATCTAAAGTATTTACTACTTGCGTTTGCCCAATTGCAATATCAGTTACAGGATAAAGTTCTTCACTATAAATACGTCGAGTTGAATTTAGCGAAATGTCTTGAATTGATAATCCCGAAGGTCTGGAAGCATAAAATGTTGGATCAATGCTATACCAAGATAATTTTGCTCTTTTATATCCATAGCTTAGATCTGTTGCTGAAGCATTAAAATCGTAACTACTTCTAGCAGATTTCTCAGGGGTAGATGATAAACTCCACGAAAATGGTGATCTCATGTCAATTGAGGTTTGTGAACCTTCAAAATCATCAACATATATTGTAGATTCTCCTTGAAATTTATCAGCATCTGGAGTGTCTGGCTTTAGAAATGCAACTTCACCTCGAAAAGATAAATTCGATGCAACATCTGTATCAACATTAGGTAATTTATTCACTAATCTTGTAAAGAAAGGAACTTCAGTAGAAAAATTAGTATTGAAACCAAAAATGGTGTTATTAACTGATTCTTGTCCGTAAGTAGATTTTTGTGTAAATGGTTTTTCAGATAATCTTAAAAATGTAGCTCCTAACATGAACTTCTCAGAAATTTTATGTTCCACATTGAAACCCATGAATCTTCTAGTTTGTTGGCCAAAAACAGCATTATTTTCTAATGAAACTTGAATAGGCGTATTTGAAGCTTGAAGAGAAGGATCTAAAATTTGAACTCTCCCTAATTGGTAATTTACACTATAATCTACCCCTTCAACCAATACGCGTCCGCCTGCAGTAACTACAACTGATCCTCTAGGGACATTAAAAGCACCTATTGGAATTCCATCACCCCCTGATGATTTAAATTTTCCTTTTAATTGAAATTTATTTTTTTCACTGTCTTGTAATGCCGTTGCTTGGGTTTGGCGATACATGTTTCTATAAACATATTTTGTTTGATTTGCATTATAGTTACCAACATTATAATCCTCTGTACTGTTATTTCTTAATTTTTCAAATAAGTGTTTCCCAAAAGGTTCTACTGTTGTAAATATTAATCTACCATTTTGTGTATCAACTGTTAGACCAGGAATGAAATCAAAAAAACCATCACCACCTGTTTGTGGGTCATTATTAAAGTTTAATTTATCTAAATTAAACACTTTTAGTAAAGGTGTACTTGTTACTAAATCTTGTGGTTGAGGAAGAGGTGGAACTAAATTAATATAGTTTAAAGGGGATGGATCAGTATACAAAATATTGAATCTAAAATCGGTTTGTTGCAATTGAAAAGCACCAGGTATTTGATAAATATTTTTCATCATCAAGTTCCAAATTGGTGTAGTAACTCGAGTAGTAGGATTCTCTACACTTGTTAAATTACTTTTCAACATTTTCAAAATTAAACTTTGAGAGGAAACTGAAGTTGGCTGCGTTGAGCCTGGGGTTGTATTTCCTGTTTCAGTAGCTTGGACACCATCTGTTCCAAATTCACCAACTTGATAAACGATATCTCCAATTGTATATTGATAGGCTACTGCTAAAACTTCGTCATTGGCCAATTTTTGTTGTAAAGAGACATAACCCAATTGTGGGTGAAACGTAAATTCCGAAGAAGTTAGTTTCCTTGCATTTTCTAATTTAGAATAATCTTGCCCTTCGCTAACAGTTACTCCGGTAAACCCAGAACTAGCAGTTACAATTTCTCTAATATTTCCATTTAATCGACCTCCATTATCAATTAATGCGGGATCATATTTGTTATTTTTATTGTCGGCTGGACTATTAGCTGGTACAGTAAAAAACCCTGTTGATGGATTGGCAACTACAATTTCATTATTATTAAAACCTGTAATTGGAGCTTCACCTAAATCTTGTAGAGCAATAATATTTCTTAAATTATTATTGGTTGTAGTCACTCTATTTTGTCTATTGGTTATCCATGCTTCAACTCTTGTTATTTGAACCCTACTATTGATATAGGGATAGTTTTTCAGCGATTCATCGTACTTATTTCTAAAATACTGTGAAAGAAAAAAGTGGCGATCGGCATCGTAATCTAGGGCAAATAATTCAAACTCTTGAATAGTTCCACCTCCTTGAGAAGTTACTGATTTGGTTTGTGATCTTTGTTCTGAGAAAACTCCTGTTACTGTGGTTCTTCCAAATTGAAGTTGCGCTTTTACTCCAAATAAACTTTGAGCCCCTCTAATTAAGGAAGTATTTAAAGGCATGCTAACATTACCTATTTCTATTTTTTGGATAATATCATCTTCATTAGCATTATAATCTGGGTTGTATTCTAACTTGATTAAATTTTGAAATGCAAATGTAGATTGGGTATCATAATTGGCATTTACATTTAATCGTGTTCCTACTTTACCCATCAAGCTCATACTTATTCTTTGATTAAAATCAAAAGTAGTGTTTGAAGCGTTTTGAGTAGAAAAAGAGGGATTATCTTGCTTGGTATAACGTACCCCTAGATCCATTTCGACAGATCCCGTTGGTTTTACATCTATAGTATTTCCACCAAATATGGTTTCAAAAAAACTATTATTTACATAATATTTAGGTAATAAATCTTTTTTTGCTTCTTCAGATCCTTTTTTTACTCCGTCAATAGCGTCTAACTTTTTCTTATAATAGTTTCGCATCGATTCTTTCAAAACCATCGATTCGTATTCTTTTGGGGTTAGAAATTTAGGGTAATTTATGGAATAACCAGCAATAGTATTTGTGAATATATAGCGATCAGTTTTTGGATCATAGACATATAAACTAACTATGCTTGGAGGATTACTTATGCCGATTTGACCTACAGAAAAGCCCATTTTTGTAGAGTCCTGAACGGTGTTGTTATTTTGAGCTTGTAATTTAAAACCAGAAAATAATATCAGAGAAAAGATACTTATTTTTAATATTATATTTCTGCTTTTTATATATAATGTTTTCAAGAATTATAAGTTTTTTAATGCTAATTTGATGATGTTTTCAACGGTAGCTTCAGGGTTCTCTTTCACAATTTTTTCCACCACGCGTTCGCTAGATTTTCTAACAAATCCCAAAACCTCCAAAGCAGATAACGCTTCATCTTTATTTGTATTGTTTTGAATCATAGAAACTTCATCCAAATCATACAATTTTAACACTTTATCCTTTAAATCTAATAGCACTCTTTGTGCTGTTTTACTTCCAATGCCTTTAATTGATTGAATTGTAACTAAATCTCCAGAAGCAATAGCTTGAATAATTTGTTTTGGTTCTAATGAAGAAAGCATTGTTCTGGCAATACTTGCACCAATACCGGAAACAGAAAGCAACATTTTAAATATCTCTCGTTCTGATTTCTCTACAAATCCAAAAAGGGTGTGAGAATCTTCTTTTATTTGAAGATAGGTAAATAGCTTTACAGCTTCTGAATTAGGAAGAAGAGAATAGGTATGTAATGAAATGTTTACATGGTAACCCACCCCATTGCAATCTATAATAACCTCTGTTGGGTTTTTCTCAACTAATTTTCCATGTAAGTGTGCTATCATAATATAAAGTAATTTTCAAATATAATAAAAATCTACTACACTATAATTGCTATTTTTTAATAAAGTCTGTTTGGGGTTTTATAATTACTTTATTCTATTTCTCTTTTCTTTTTCTTGAGCATCAACAACTGCAACAGCAACCATATTTACCATTTCCTCCACACTTGCGCCCAATTGAAAAATATGAACTGGCTTGTCCATTCCTAGCATAATTGGCCCAATAGAATCTACTTTATATAGTTCTTTTAACAATTTATAGGTAATATTCGCCGATTCTAAATTTGGAAATATTAACGTATTTACTTTTTTCCCAGCTAGTTTAGAAAATGGAAATTTATTTTTTAACATTTCAGAGTTCAGTGCAAAATCTGCTTGAATTTCACCGTCAACTTGAAGTTCCGGATGATTTTCATGCAGGAATTTAACAGCATCTCTAACTTTATTGGTACTTGGGTTAGAAGAAGAACCAAAGTTTGAAAATGAAATCATCGCAATTACAGGTTCAATACCAAACATTCTAACTGTTTTTGCGGTCATTAAAGCAATTTTTGCTAAATCATCTGCTGTAGGATTTGGGTTAATTGCGGTGTCAGATAAAAACATCGGACCACGATTGGTCATCATCATATTCGTAGTGGCAACTAATGAAATCCCTGGAGCTTTATCAATTAATTGTAAAATTGGTTTTATTATTGAGGCATAGCTTCTAGAATAGCCTGAAACCATTGCGTCGGCATGACCTTGATTAACCATCATTGCTGCAAAATAATTTCGCTCACGCATCCATTTTTGTGAATCTAAAAGAGATATTCCACGTCTTTGTCTAGAATTCCAAAAAATATCAGCATATTCATTTCTTCTTTTATCTTCCTCTTTCGTTTTTGGGTCATATATTGGAACTTCGGCATAGAATCCAATTTCTTCTTTTAGTTCTAATATAATTTCTTTATTTCCTAATAAAATTGGAAAGGCAATATTATCTTCAAATGCAATTTGTGCGGCTTTTAAAACATCCAGATGATCTGCTTCTGCAAATACTACTCTTTTTGGTTCAGTTTTGGCCCTATTAGCAAGAAGACGAACCATTTTATTGTCTGATCCTAATCGGTCTAATAATTCCTCTTCATATTTCTGCCAATCTAAAATAGGATTTAAAGCTACTCCTGATTCCATTGCAGCTTTTGCTACCGCTGGAGCAACTGTTGAAATTAATCTAGGATCAAATGGTTTAGGTATGATATAATCTCGACCAAAAATTAGTTTTGTTTCTCCATATGCAATATTAACTTGCTCTGGAACCGACTCTTTTGCTAATGCAGCTAAAGCTTTTACAGCTGCCATTTTCATAGCTTCATTAATTTTGGTTGCACGAACATCTAAAGCACCTCTAAAAATATAGGGAAACCCAAGTACGTTATTGACCTGGTTTGGGTTGTCCGACCTTCCAGTTGCCATAATGATATCTTTTCGAGTTGAAATTGCAAGGTCATAATCAATTTCAGGAATTGGATTTGCCATAGCAAAAACTATAGGATCTTTAGCCATTCCAAGCAACATATCTGGCGTTAAAATATTTCCTGCAGAAAGTCCTAAAAACACATCGGCACCTGAAAGTGCTTCTTTTAAATTCGTATTTTTGGAACCATGAGAATATCTTTTTTGTAAATCTGACAAGTCCATTCTATCACTTGACAAAACTCCCTCTTTGTCAAACATGATAATATTATCTGGTCTTACACCTAATAAAACGTATAAATTTGCGCACGCTAAAGCTGCAGAACCAGCTCCAGAAATTACAATTTTAACTTTATCTATTTTTTTCTTGGCTAATTCTAAAGCGTTTAACAATGCAGCTGAGGAAATTATTGCAGTTCCATGTTGATCATCATGCATCACTGGAATATTCAATTCTTCCACTAATCGTCTTTCAATTTCAAATGACTCTGGCGCTTTAATATCTTCTAAATTAATACCTCCAAAAGTGGGTGCGATGTTTTTTACCGTAGCTACAAATGCATCAATGTCTTTAGTATCAACTTCAATATCGAAAACATCAATGTCGGCAAATATTTTAAACAACAATGCTTTTCCTTCCATCACGGGTTTTGAAGCTTCCGGACCGATGTCTCCCAATCCTAAAACGGCGGTTCCATTAGTTATTACAGCTACTAAATTTCCTTTTGAAGTATATTTATAAACGTTATTTACGTCTTTGGCAATTTCTAAACAAGGTTCAGCTACTCCTGGCGAATAGGCTAAAGATAAATCTCTTTGAGTAGCATATTTTTTGGTAGGTACCACTTGTATTTTTCCTGGTGTAGGTTTCGCGTGATATAATAATGCTTCTCTTCGTTTATTATGATTATCCATTAAAGTGTTAATTTTTCCACACAAAGATAAAAGTTAGAATTGAATTACAACCTTTTTACTGCTTTTAGTTTTATTAAAATAATAGTAAAATTGACAATCTTTAACTCTTAATAAGTTTACTTAATAAAATTTATATTTCTTTTTAAACCTTCGAATTTAGATCTTTTTACAGCCGAATTTTTAAAAATCTCTTTAAAAATCTCTTCTGTAATTTCTTCCCAGTCTTTTTTGGTCATTGACAAAATCTCAGGATTTGAATTAAAAAGCGGTTCGTTATGAGGTTTAGAAAATTTATTCCATGGGCAAATATCCTGACAAATATCACAACCAAAAGCCCAATCATCAAATTTTCCTTTCATTTCGGCAGGAATATTATCTTTAAGTTCTATCGTAAAATAGGAAATGCATTTGCTTCCATCAACAATATATGGAGCAACGATGGCTTCTGTAGGGCAAGAATCAATACAGGCAGTGCAAGTGCCACAATGATCCGTAGTTGCATTATCATATTCTAATTCAAGATCAATTATTAGTTCAGCAATAAAATAAAAAGAACCAACTTGTTGAGTCAATAAATTGCTGTTTTTTCCAATCCATCCCAAGCCACTTTTAGCGGCCCATGCTTTATCTAGAATTGGAGCAGAATCTACGAAGGCACGACCGTCAATGGCTCCTATATTTTCTTGAATAGAGAATAATAATTCCTTCAATTTCTCTTTTATTACAAAATGATAATCTTGTCCGTAGGCATATTTTGAAATTTTATAACTATCTTGATTTTGAATTTCTGATGGATAATAATTTAGCAATAGAGAAACAACACTTTTAGCTCCATCTACCAATAAAGTGGGATTGAGGCGCTTATCAAAATTGTTCTCCATGTAGGACATTTGTCCGTGCTGGTTTTTGTTCAGCCAATTTTCTAATCGAGGTGCTTCTTGTTCTAAAAAACCGGCTTTAGATATGCCACAAGACAAAAACCCGAGGCGTTTTGCTTCGGATTTTATGAATAAAGAATATTTTGATTTTGGTTCTATAGGTTGAATTAAATTAAAAGAGACCTCCTTGAATATTTGTTTTTACTTTACCTAAATGTTTGTAGGCTTTTTCTGTAACTTCTCTTCCTCTTGGCGTTCTCATTATGAATCCTTCTTGAATTAAAAAGGGTTCATAAACCTCTTCGATAGTTTCGCTACTTTCTGATACTGCAGTGGCTAACGTAGATAAACCAACTGGTCCCCCTTTGAATTTATCGATGATAGTATTTAATATTTTATTATCCATTTCATCTAATCCATGAGCATCAACGTTTAATGCTTTTAGAGAATATCTGGCAATTTCTATGTCGATATTACCGTTTCCTTTAATTTGAGCAAAGTCTCGAACCCTTCGCAATAGCGAGTTGGCAATTCTTGGTGTTCCTCTACTTCTACCTGCAATTTCTATTGCTGCTTCCATTGTTATTGGCATTTTTAGAATGGATGAACTTCTTTCAACTATTGAGGTTAAAAGTTCGGTTGTGTAATATTGTAATCTGCTTTGTATTCCAAAACGTGCTCTCATAGGAGCAGTTAACAATCCTGAACGGGTTGTTGCGCCTACTAATGTAAATGGATTTAGATTGATTTGAACAGAACGTGCATTTGGTCCTGATTCAATCATAATATCAATTTTAAAATCTTCCATTGCAGAATATAAATATTCCTCAACTATTGGGCTTAAACGATGTATTTCATCTATAAATAGTACATCTCTTTCGTCAAGATTAGTCAATAAGCCTGCCAAATCTCCTGGCTTATCAAGAACGGGTCCTGAGGTAATTTTAATTCCTACACCTAATTCATTAGCAAGAATATTGGCTAAAGTCGTTTTTCCTAATCCTGGAGGGCCATGAAAAAGGGTATGATCTAAAGCTTCATTCCTTTGGTTTGCCGCTTCTACAAAAACTTTAAGATTTTCTAAAATTTGATCTTGACCGGCAAAATCATCAAATGATAGTGGTCTTAATCTTTTTTCAAGATCCAGTTCTTCAGGATTAAAATTTTGGTTTGTAGGGTCTAGATTTTCGTTCATATTACAAATATAGGAAAGTTATAGGCAAATAAAAATGCCTTTCAAAAGAAAGGCATTTTATAAAAATAATTTATATTCTAGTGATGAAGTACTTCTTCTCCTTTTTTCATTGGAACGTTTTGAGGGACAAAATCATCTTCATGGCCTGGTTTACTATAATCGTATGGCCATCTATGAACTTCTGGAATTTCTCCTGGCCAGTTCCCATGGATGTGTTCGATAGGAGCAGTCCATTCTAATGTGTTTGATTTCCATGGATTTTGAACCGTTTTCTTTCCGTAGAAAATACTACTAAAGAAGTTATATAAGAAAACTAATTGGAATACTCCACCAATTAAAGCAAAAGTAGTAATTAATACGTTTACGTTTTGCAAGTCATCAAATAATGGAAAGTTAGTATTGGTATAATAACGTCTTGGTAAACCAGCCATTCCAATAAAGTGCATTGGGAAGAAAACTCCATAGGCACAAATTGCGGTTACCCAAAAGTGCACATATCCTAAGTTTTTGTTCAACATTCTACCAAACATTTTTGGATACCAATGATAGATTCCAGCAAACATTCCGTAAAGTGCAGAAATACCCATTACCAAGTGAAAGTGAGCAACTACGAAATAGGTGTCGTGAACATTAATGTCAAGAGTACTGTCGCCAAGAATAATTCCTGTTAAACCACCTGTAATAAAAGTTGATACCAATCCAATTGAGAATAACATTGCAGGATTTAACTGCAAATTACCTTTCCAAAGGGTAGTGATATAGTTAAAAGCTTTTACAGCTGATGGAATTGCTATTAGCAAAGTGGTAAAGGTGAATACTGATCCTAAAAACGGATTCATTCCTGAGATAAACATGTGGTGACCCCAAACAATTGTTGATAAAAATGCTATGGCAAGAATTGACATGATCATTGCTCTGTAACCAAAAATTGGTTTGCGTGAATTGGTTGCAATTACTTCGGAAGTGATACCTAAAGCAGGCAACAAAACGATGTAAACTTCAGGGTGACCTAAAAACCAAAATAAGTGTTCGAAAAGAACAGGAGAACCACCTTGATTATGTAAAACTTCACCCGCAATATAAATATCTGATAAAAAGAAAGAAGTTCCAAAACTTCTATCCATGATTAATAATAACGCAGCAGATAATAATACTGGAAAAGAAATGATACCAATAATTGCAGTAATAAAGAAAGCCCAAATAGTAAGTGGCAATCTTGTCATTGACATTCCTTTAGTTCTAAGATTAATTACAGTAACTACATAGTTTAAAGACCCTAATAAAGACGATGCAATAAAAATAGCCATTGAAACTAACCATAATGTCATTCCTGTTCCTGAACCTGGAATTGCTTGTGGCAGTGCGCTTAAAGGAGGATAAATTGTCCATCCTGCTGATGCCGGTCCTGCTTCAACAAATAACGAAGCAATCATAACTACACTTGAAATGAAGAACAACCAATAGGAAATCATATTTAATATGCCTGATGCCATATCTCGAGCCCCAATTTGAAGTGGAATTAAGAGATTACTAAAAGTTCCACTTAAAGCTGCAGTTAGGACGAAAAATACCATTATGGTTCCGTGAATAGTAACTAAAGCCAAGTAGATGTCATTTGTCATTACTCCATTTGGAGCGAATTTTTCTCCTAAAAAGAAGCTAAAAACTTTGAATGACTCTTCTGGCCAAGCCAATTGCATTCTGAAAAGCATCGATAAACCTACCCCAATGACTCCCATAACAATACCTGATATAAGATATTGCTTAGCAATCATTTTATGATCAATACTAAAGATATACTTAGTAATAAAAGTATCTTTATGGTGGTGTTCGTGTTCGTGATCGTGTTCTAAATCGTGTCCGTGATCTTCTGCTGACATATTCGTTAACTTTAAATTAAATATTATTTCATGGCAACTTTTACCTCTTTTGCTGGGGTAATTACTGCGGTATCTTTTGCGTTAGCTTTTGTTTTAACTCCTTCAGCAGGCGCTTGACTAGCTAATTTTTCTGCTTTTACTTCTTGAGTAACTGTAGTTTGTTTTTTTAACCATTTTGCATAATCTTCAGGAGTATCAACTACAATTTTCATTTGCATATTATAGTGTGAAGCTCCACAAATTTTGTTACAAAGCAATAAGAAATCAAATTCATATGGGTCTAAAGCTGTTTCTCCTTTAGCTACCAATTCGGCACTTTTTTTAGTTCGAATTGCATTGATATTAGCTACTTTAGCAACCATGTAAGGTAATTCTCTATATTCGGATGTAGTGTAAGTTGGTTCGAAAGCAAATTCGGTAACCATTCCAGGCACACAGTTCATTTGAGCTCTAAAGTAAGGCATATAAGCAGAGTGTAAAACATCTTGAGAACGCATTTTGAAATGTATTTTTTTACCTTTTGGTATATGTAATTCTTTAGAAACTACATCGTCATTAGAATAAGGATCTTCAACATCAACTCCTAATGTATTTATCCCTTCAATGTATCTAACATTTGCTTTTCCTAGAACATTATCATTACCTGCATAACGTGCAGTCCAGTTGAACTGTTGAGCATATAATTCTATTGTTACGGTATCTTCTTCGTCTTCAATGAACATAATATTGGTCCAAGCATACAATCCAAACAGAATTAATCCAGCTAAAACTATTGCAGGGATTACTGACCAAATTACTTCTAATTTATTATTATCAGCAAAATACAAGGCTTTGTTACCTTCTTTTCCTCTATATTTAAATGCAAAATAATGTAATAATACTTGAGTTACTGCTTGAACAATAAAGATTAATACCCAAGTAACGTTCATTAAATCGTCTATCAAAGGGCCATGAACAGAAGCAGGAGTATGTAAAACTAAGGGGCCCCAAACAATCAATCCATAAATCGTAAAAATATAGATGAATGCTAGAAAACCAAACATTAAATATCCTTGAGTGTTATTATCTTTGTCATCTGCAACTTGAGTAGTATTCTTATATTCTCCTACTTGAGATAAATCGAATATTTTGGTCAATTGCCACAATGCAATAGCTAATAAAACTAAAACTATAATTACCAACAAACTTGTCATCTGTTTACTTCTTTAAATATTAATAATGAAAATGTTTACTCTCTTCGATAAATGGATTTCTCTTAGGTACTAAAGGTGCTTTTGTTAAAGCTGTAAATACTACAAAAAGGAACAATCCAAGGAAGAAAAATACCGAGCTAATTTCTGGAATACCAATGAACCATTGATCACCAACAGATGATGGCATAATCATATTGAAGAAATCTATATAGTGACCAAATAAAATAACTGTTCCAGCCATAACTAATACCCAAGAAATTCTCTTGAAATCAGTGTTAATTAAAATCAATAATGGGAATAAGAAATTCATAGCAACCGCTCCAAAGAATGGAAGATTGTAAAGTTCAATTCTTGTAACAAAGTAAGTTACTTCTTCTGGAATATTTGAATACCAAATTAACATGAATTGAGAGAACCATAAATACGTCCAAAATACGCTGAAACCAAACATGAATTTAGCTAAATCGTGAATATGACTAGAATTAACGTGTTCTAAATATCCTTTTGATTTTAAATATAATGTTACCAAACATATTGTAGTAATTCCACTTACAAAGAAACTAGCAAATACATACCATCCGAAAAGTGTACTAGACCAGTGAGGGTCAATTGACATAATCCAATCCCAAGACATTATAGACTCGGACACGATAAAGAATACTAAGAACATCGCTGAGATATTGAAATTCTTTTTATAGAAACTATTATCAGATGCTTCGTCTTGTGCCAAGCAATTTTTTCTTGAAAAATATCGATAAGCATTCCATCCCAACAAGAAAATTGCTGCTCTAATGATCCAAAATGGAAAGTTTAAATAGCCAGATTTGTTAGCAATAATTTTATCAGCAGCAACTACTTCTGGATCTAACCAAATGAACAAATGGTTAAAGTGAAGTCCGCATAAAATTAGAAATACGAAAAGAAAAATGGAGCCTATTGGTAAATAAGCTGTTATTCCTTGCATTACTCTGAATAATAATGGCGACCATCCTGATTGAGCTACTTGTTGAATAGCATAAAATACTAAAACTCCTAACGATACTAGCATAAAGAAAATACAAGCTACATATAATGCTGCCCAAGGCTTGTTTTGCAATTGGTGCAATACATGCTCTAAATGTTCTTTATGTTTTTCAGCAGCAACGGCATTATTTTCACCTTCAACAACATGAGCTTCGTGAGTGTTACTTGCTGCTTCGTGATGTGAATCTGCAGAAAGTAATGTTTCAACTTCTTGAATATTTTTTGGTGCAGTTAAAAAACCATAACCAATTCCGAGTGCTCCTAGAAGTATTAGAATTAAAGAGAATGTTTTTAATTTACTTGAAAATGTGTACATATCTATAAAGATGATTTTGTTCTACAATTATAATTCGCTTTTTAGTTTCATTACATAAGTTGCAACTAACCAACGTTCGTGGGCATTCAACTGATTCGAATAGGCTCCCATTGAATTTAATCCGTACGTTTGAACATGGAAAACGCTACCAGTGGTGATTACTCTGTCTTTGTAACTAGGAACCCCTAAAAATTTCCCTTGAGTAACTAATTTCCCTTGGCCATTTCCACCATTTCCATGGCATATAGCGCAATAAATTTCATAAAGCCCTTTCGCTTTATCCATATCTTCAGTGGATAATGTATCTAATGGAGATTTGAGATTTTCTTTTGCTAAATCATAACCTGCCGTAGTGTTTTCATATTCATACACTTCAAAACCTCTATTTAAAGACCCTTCGGCAGGAAGTTGTCCTTCTTTACCGTTTTTGAAAGCATCAGACTCTGAGTAAGTATTATAACTTACTGGTTCATACATATTAGGCATGTACTGATAATTTGGTTTTAAATTATCGTGACAAGAAGTTACTAATGCTGACAAACCTAATAAAATGGTGATTTTATATATTGTTTTCATATCTTCTATTAATGCTTTTCTATTACTTTTACTTCTACTGCTCCGGTACTTTTAAAGAAAGAAACCAATTCCTTTTCATTATCGTGTATGGCAACTTCCATTAAAAAGTGGTCGTCAGTAGTTCTTAAATCAGGGTTTTCTGCATCTTTAAATGGCCATAATCTACTTCTCATATAAAAAGTAATCACCATTAAGTGGGCAGCAAAAAATACAGTCATTTCAAACATGATAGGCACGAATGCTGGCATGTTTTGCAAATAAGTAAAACTTGGTTTTCCACCGATATCTTGCGGCCAATCTTGAATCATAATGTAATTCATCATAGCAGTTGCTACAGAAATTCCAATACATCCATAAATGAAAGCGCAAATTGCTAACCTTGTTGGTGCAAGACCCATTGCTTTGTCCAATCCGTGAACTGGAAAAGGGGTGAAAACTTCTTCAATATGATGATGTGCAGCACGTGTTTTCTTTACGGCATCCATCAAGATATCATCGTCGTTATATATAGCGTAAATAACTTTATTACTCATGATGTGAATCTTTATTTGCTTGTCTATCGTTAATATAATTTTGTCCTGTAGC
>CALPMA020000022.1 GCA_943324545.2 Chitinophaga pinensis | reverse complement strand
TGTTTGGCTTTCGCCTCCGCTTGAATTGCTGCTTGCTTTGCATCATCACCAGCTTTATTTGAAAAGTAATCAGAAAAAACTTTAGTAGCATTGAACATTTTTGCTTCAGCACCCACTCTTGAAATAGTCACTTTTTGCATTATATCGTCTTGAACAATTGCATTTACCACATCCATTCCGCTAACAACGTGTCCGAAAATGGTGTGTTTCCCATTTAACCAAGGAGTATCTTTGTGAGTAATAAAAAATTGACTGCTATTGGTTGCGGGACCAGAATTTGCCATAGCAAGAATTCCGCCTTTATCAAAAACAAATTCAGGAAGACATTCGTCTTTAAAGCTATAGCCACTTCCACCGGAACCATTTCCTGCAGGATCTCCACCTTGAATCATGAAATCTTTAATCACTCTGTGGAATTTTAATCCGTTGTAAAAAGGTTTACCTTTCAATTTTTCATCAGTAACGAATGTGTTTGTACCTTCAACTAAAGAAATAAAATTTGCTACAGTTACTGGAGTTTTTTTATATTCCAATACTAATACGATTTTACCTTTTGAAGTTTCAAAGTTTACAAATATTCCTTCATTCGAATTTGGATTTGTTTTTTTAACAGCAGTAACAGGTAATTTGGTTCCAACTGTTTTCTTTACTTTTTGTGCATAAATGGAAGTTGTAATTCCAAAGAACAATAAAAATAATACTTTAAATTTCATTTTATTTTATTTTATAATATCCTTACTTTTTTGCTTTCTGCTGGGATTTCAGGTTTATTCCCAATATTGATTATTTAGACAAATTTTCAAATAATTCTATTTCAAAAATTATATTGGCATTTGGCGGAATTACTTTTCCAGCTCCTGCTTCTCCATATCCTAATCTTGATGGTATAAATAATACTGCTTTATCTCCATAGCTCATATTTTCAATTCCTTCAATAAAACCTGGAATCATTCCGTCTTTTTTTCCAGCTTTAAATGGAATTGCAATGTATTGTTTTGCATCTGCTCTTTGTTTGTCAAATTTCCCGAATTCTTTTGCTACATTTTCTAAACTAGTATCAAATAATGTGGCATCTTCAAGAAAACCGGCATAATTAATAAATATGTCTGCTCCTGAAGTAGGTTTTTTTCCATTTCCTTTTCTCACAATCGCAAATTGCAATCCACTTCTCGTTGTTACACAAGTTTCTCTTAATTTATTAAAATAGGCAATTTTTGCTTCAATGATCGGTTTGAATTTTTCCAAATAGAATTTTTTATTTTGTTCATCTAACAAGGCTTGTTTTTTTAGGTTTTGCTCTTCGTTTGAAAAGAAATTACTAAATACTTTAACTGCATCAAACTTTTTAGCAGCTTCTCCTTTTCTTATAATTGAAATTGATTTAATATCATCATTTTGTACAATTGAATTTACAGTTTCCATTCCATTTTCTACTACTTTACCAAAAATTGTATGAAGTCCATTCAACCAAGGAGTTTCTTTATGAGTAATGAAAAACTGACTACTATTGGTTCCAGGTCCAGAATTAGCCATTGCTAAAAGGCCACCATTATCAAATGTTAAATCAGTAATTTCATCTTTAAATTTATATCCAGTATCACCACTTCCGTCTCCTAATGGATCACCACCTTGAATCATAAAATCGTTAATAACTCGGTGAAATTTCAAATTATCATAAAATGGTTTTCCTTTAAATTCTTCGCTAACGTAATTGTTATTTCCTTCGGCAAGGGTTACAAAATTAGCAACAGTTACAGGAGTTTTTTCAAATTCTAATTGAACAAGAATAGTACCTCTATTGGTTTCAATTTCAGCATATAAACCGTCTTTTAGTTTGCTGTGCGTGTCTTTACAAGAAATAAAGGATAAAATAAGTAATATAAATAAACTAATTCTTTTTTTCATTTGTTTCCGATTTTTAGATTACTAGCTTCAGGTTTAAAATCATTTAATGTCACTGTACAAATAATTGGTTGATTTGCGCCAATTCTCTTTTCGTCACCGTGGTATCCGTAAGCTACATGTGATGGAAATAGGAAAGTAATTCTCTCTTTTTTGTGCATTAATTTTATTCCATGTCTTAGACCCATAATTATTTTTTGCTCTTTATCTACATAATATTCTTGAGGTTTTAATTCCAATTCGGAATAAATGATATTACCTCTTAAATCTTTAATTTCATAATCATAATATGCAATATCTCCTTTTCGGGGCCTTAAGGTATCTTTGTCGTTTTTACTTTCATATATATACCAATATCCTTTTTTAGATGAGATATAATTCGAATCTGGGTTGCTTTTGATAATAGAATCAATTTTTGATTCTTCGTTAGCAATTAACTTCTTATTTCTTTCGGCAGATTCTCTCATAAAAGTGCCTGAGGATTGAGAAATTGGTCTTCTCGCTTTTTGTTGACTACAACTCAAAACGAATAATACAGTTATAAAGAAAGATATTATATTCTTAATTGGTTTCATTTAGATTTATATTTTGAGTTATTAATTTTTCAAATTTATTAATAGTTTCTTTCAATGACAATTCTGATTTTCCACCAGCTGCATTAATGTGTCCTCCACCACTAAAGTGATCTCTAGCAAATTGATTTACATCAAAATCACCTTGAGATCTGAAGGAAATTTTAATTATATTTTCTTCTTTATTTTCTATAAATATTGCTGCAAACACAATTCCTTTTATTGTTAATCCATAATTTACAATTCCTTCAGTATCGCCTTTTGAATGATGAAATTCGTCTAATTCAGATTGTGTTAATGAAATATAGGAGGTGTGGTATTTTTCAAGTACTTTCATGTTTTGCAAAGCTCTTCCAAGTAATTGAAGGCGATTATAGGAATTATTATCGAAAAGTAAATTAGGTATATTGGTATTTTCAGCACCTAAATCGATTAATTCAGCTACAATTCTGTGCGTTTTACCTGTAGTTTTCGGGTACCTAAAAGAACCTGAATCGGTTAATATTCCTGTATATAAGCAATTTCCAATTGTTTTATCAATTAGAGAAGTTTGATCTAAATAAGAAATAAAATTATATACCATTTCACAGGTTGATCCAAAACTGGTATCTGAATAGGTAAATTCAGCATAATCATCTGGTTTTTGGTGATGGTCTATCATTACAAATGGACAATCAGACGATTTTAATGTAATTTCCATTTCACCAACTCGATAAAGAGCATTAAAATCCAATGTAAATATTAATTCAGCTTCACTAATTATTTTAGTTGTTTCAACTTTTTGTTTTTCATAAATTAGAACTTTATCAGCTGCAGGAAGCCAATCCAAAAATTCTGGAAATTCATTTGGAGATATAACAACTACTTGGTGATTTAATTTTAACAAAAAATGATATAAACCCAATGTTGAACCCATCGCATCTCCGTCAGGATTTCGATGAGGAACAATTACAATTCTTTTAGGTTTTGATAGAAGTAATTTTATCTTATTTATGTCAAAATTTTTCATAGGATGCGAAGTTACATTTTTTTCACAAAATAGAAACAATTTAACAAGTTCTTACTTTATTTATTTCGCAATATTTAGCCCAAGCCAAACAGCAAATAAACCAGTTATTATACTTAATCCGATATATATAAAGGCAAATACGGATTGGTTATTTTGAAGTAAATTGATGTTTTCAAGTCCAAATGTAGAAAAGGTAGTGTAACCTCCACAAAATCCTGTTATGAAAAACCATTTAATATTGGAGTTTACTAAATCGTGCTTTTCCAATAATGCAATTGCAATTCCAATTAATAAACAGCCAAGAACATTAGTTATTAATGTGGCTAATGGAAAAACGGAGGTGTAATATTTTTGTACAAAAATTGTGGTTAAATATCTAAAAGCACTTCCAATTCCACCCCCAATAGCAATTAAAAATAAGGTTCTAATCATGAGAAATTACTTAGAAGTGGCTATTACAAAATTCAGTTTTAATTTAACACCAATCTGCATTAAGTCAACTAAATCTTGTACCTTATTATCGGCAGGAACTCTAAGAACAACAGTTTTGTCGCCAGAAATTGAAGTTTTTTCAAGTAACATTTGTTCTAAATTTTCAAATGCAACTTCTTGCTTGTCAATGTAATATAGTTTTTCTTCGGTTACCGATAAACTAATGTGGTCTTTATTAGTACTTTCGTTAGAGGCTGCTTTTGGTAAAGTCAACTTAATTACGTTTGGATTTGCTAATGTTGATATAATTAAAAAAAACAAAAACAAAAAGAACATAATATCACTTAGTGAAGAGGTAGGAATTTCAGCGTGAAATCGCTTATTTCTTTTAATTGCCATATTACGGTTGTTGAATTACGTTAATTATTTCTAGTGTTTGTTTTTGAACTTTTAATGAAAAATGATCAATCATCATATTAAATAAATGATAGGCTGAATATGCAACAACACCAACCACTAGACCAGCGCCACTACTTATCATTTTTTCATATAAACCACCAGAAATTGTTTGAATGTTTAAATTTCCTGTATTAGAAATGGTATGAAATATTTTAATAACCCCTGATATTGTTCCAATAAAACCTAAAATAGGTGCAATACCAGATATTAAACCTAAATAACCCAATCCTTTTTCCATTTCTGCAATTTCAACATTGGCCGTCTTTTCCATTACCGATTCAATTTCGCTTATTGGTCTTCCAATTATTGAGATCCCACTTCTTATAATATTTCCAGATGCAGTATTTCCTCGTCCACACATCATTATTGCGTTATCAATTTTGCCTGATTTTAATTGTATTCTAACATCATTAATCATATTTTCGTCCTGTTTTATAGCTTTTTTTATTGATAAATATCGCTCCACTATAACATAAATACAAAAGAAAAGCAAAATGATAATTGGAATAATCATTATACCTCCTTTTAGAAGAAAATCTAAATAAGATACTGAATCTGTTGAATTTGTAGTTGAATTTGCATTTGAAACAGCACTAGAAATAGTGTCGGAAACGACTGTTGAAGATTGAAGAAAAAAATTTAAAAACATAACTGTTATTTAGGTTTAGTAAGATTACAAATTTCAATATTTTTTTCTAAAGTAACTATAAAAAATATTTTTTTTTTAATGGAAAACATAATTACTTTTTATAACGATATATTTTTCTAAATAGTATTTATCTTTATTAATCCTTAGTTCAAAAAAGTCACATTTTTCTATTTAAATAAATTGAAAATTTTATATTGTTTGAAATTGATTTTTAGCAATGAGTTTATTCTAATTTTCTAATATTATTTTCCTAAATTTGCCCTTTAAATTGATTAAATATTTTTTAGTAAGTTAAATAACTACAACGAATTTATTTTCTATTTAATCCTTTAATATATCACACAACTTTATATTTGCACATGCAACACAACGTACTTATTTTAGATTTCGGATCGCAATACACACAGCTTATTGCGAGAAGAGTTCGCGAGTTAAATATCTTTTGCGAAATTTTCCCATACAATAATTTTCCTAGTGATTTATCAAGTTATAAAGCAGTAATTCTTGGAGGTAGCCCATTTTCAGTTCGTTCGGAAGATGCTCCGCATCCAGATTTATCTCAAATTAGAGGAAAATTACCAATGTTGGCTGTATGTTATGGTGCGCAATATTTAGCTCATTTTAGTGGAGGTAAAGTTGCGTCGTCAAATACTAGAGAATATGGAAGAGCCAATTTAACTTATATTAAAGAAAAAGAAATTTTCTTTGAAGGTGTTTCAGAAAATTCTCAGGTTTGGATGAGCCATAGTGATAGCATTATAGCATTGCCAAAAAACGGAATCAAGTTAGCTAGTACTAACGATGTTGAATTTGCTGCTTACAAAGTTGAAGGCGAAACTACCTATGCAATTCAATACCATCCAGAGGTTTTTCATTCTACAGATGGGAAATTGATGCTGGAGAATTTCTTAGTTAAAATTGCAAATGTACCTCAAACATTTACTCCAAACGCATTTGTTGGTGAAATGGTATTAGAGTTGAAAACGAAATTACAAAATGATAAAGTGGTATTAGGACTTTCTGGCGGTGTAGATTCAACCGTTGCTGCGGTTTTATTACATCAAGCGATTGGAAAAAACTTGTATTGTATTTTTGTTAATAATGGTTTATTACGAAAAAACGAATTCGAAAATGTATTGGATCAATATAAAGGAATGGGTTTAAATGTAAAAGGTGTCGATGCATCAAAACGATTTTTAGATGCATTAGCCGGAATTGAAGATCCTGAACTAAAAAGAAAAGCTATCGGAAGAGTTTTTATTGAAGTTTTTGATGATGAATCGAACCAAATTAAAGAGGTTAAATGGTTGGCTCAAGGCACTATTTATCCCGATGTTATTGAATCTGTTTCTGTTAAAGGTCCTTCTGCAACAATAAAATCACATCATAACGTTGGCGGTTTACCAGATTATATGAATTTAAAAATTGTTGAACCACTAAGAATGCTTTTCAAAGACGAAGTTAGAAGAGTAGGTGCAACTTTAGGAATAGATCAAGCGTTATTAGGTCGTCATCCCTTTCCTGGACCAGGTTTATCCATACGTATTTTGGGCAATATCACTCCAGAAAAAGTTCGTATCTTGCAAGAGGTTGATGCTGTGTTTATAGACGGTTTAAAATCCTGGGATTTATATGATAAAGTTTGGCAAGCCGGCGCTATTTTACTTCCCGTAAATAGTGTGGGTGTTATGGGTGATGAGCGAACTTATGAAAAGGTTGTTGCGCTTCGAGCTGTTGAATCTACCGATGGAATGACTGCAGATTGGGTACATTTACCTTATGATTTCTTGATGAAAGTCTCCAATGATATCATCAATAAAGTTCCTGGTGTAAATCGTGTTGTATATGACATTAGTTCAAAACCACCTGCAACTATAGAGTGGGAATAATACAATATATTTAAATCAAAAAGATGTATAAAAAAGTAATTTTAGTTTTTGTAGCCCTATTTTCTTTTGCATTAAATGCACAAAATTATAGAAAACACAAAGTGGTTTTAGGAGAAACTATTACTCAAATTGCTCAAAAATACAATTGTTCACCATATGAATTATTGAATCTTAATCCAGATGCTCAAAACGGAATTCAACCTGATACATTGATAATTATTCCGAATTCAAAAATTACGGTTTCAGTAAATAATAGTAATTCACATTTAGTTTCTGCTAAGGAAACACTTTATAGTATTTCAAAATTATATTCTATTTCAATTGAAGAATTACAAAATGCGAACGTAACTCTTCTTATTGAGGGATTAAAAATAGGGCAAAATTTAGCGATACCGAATAAATCTGGAGTAAAATTAAACAGTTCCTCTGTTAATAAACCACTACTGAATAAACCATTAATTACACTCAGCAAATCTATTTCTAACAATCCAAAAGAGTTGGTTTTTTTATTGCCATTTAACATTTCAAAAATTGAAAATGATACCATAAATTCAATTGCTTCTAAACTAAAAAAAGATAAATTTTTAAACATGACTTTGGATTTTTATTCTGGAGTTTTGATGGCTATTGATTCTGCTAAAACCATTGGGTTAAATATCAATATTAAGATTTATGATTCAGAAGAAACTAAAAATAATTCTTCAATCCCTAGTTTAATTCAGCAAAATAAATTCCAAAAAACAAATGCAATTATTGGTCCGTTTTACCAATTGAATATTGAGAAATTATCTCAATCTTTAGGTAGTAATTCGATTCCGATTTTATCACCATTATCCAAAGAAACAGGAAAATCATCTTCTAATATTTATCAATCAATGCCTACTAATGAAGATTGTAAAGCGGCGATGATAAATTATATTTATAATAATAATGGCAATCTAATTGCGCTTATCGATTCCAAAAAAGCTGCATTAAAAGATTATTTAAAGAGTAATAATTTTAAAAATAAGATCGTTGGTTTGACTCCTAACGGCTTGGTGGTAAAAGACAGTCTAAAAAAATTATTGGTACGAAACAAAATAAATTATATCATTTTAGATTCACAAAAAACGGGTTTTATTTTGGCTGCTACTAATGCTATGATTAGTTTAATGACTGATTATCAGTTGCAATTGGTTATTTTAGAACCAAATCCTACCTTAGATTTTTATGAAATTGATTTGAACCGATTGGTTAAATTGAAAATGATGTACCCTTCAATTGTTAGAGAAAATTTATCTCCTGAAGCGGAAATATTTAGAAATAAGTACAAGAAAATTAATAAGATATTTCCAAACCAATTTGCCATTCGGGGATTTGATTTAGCATTTGACACTATGTTGCGATTGTCACAAGTGGAAGATTTTAAAACTGTTTCAGAGAATTATGCTACCGAGCAAATAGAGAACAGATTCAATTACATTAGAAATTCTATAAATTCTTATAGTAATAAAGGAATTTATATTCTTAACTACGAATCGGATTTGACTTTAAAACAAGCTTCAGAATGACTTCAAAAATAACTTATTTTGGCAATTTACGCACTTCTTCCATTCATTTGCAATCGGGTTCTGAAATTATTTCCGATGCCCCAATTGATAACAATGGCAAGGGAGAGGCTTTTTCTCCTACCGATACTGTTGCCAACGCCTTAGGAAGTTGTATGTTCACCGTAATGGGAATAAAGGCGCAGGATTTAAATGTCGATTTATCTAATTCTACTGCTGAAATTACTAAAGTTATGGCTGCCGATCCTAGAAGAATTTCCGAGATTCACGTTGTATTTAATTTTAGTGTTGATCCAGCTGCTAAAAACAAAACCATTTTGGAACGTATCGCAATGACTTGTCCAGTTTATTATAGTTTGCACCCAGATATTAAGAAGGTGATTACTTTTAATTGGATGTAATTTTGGATAAAAATCAACAAAAATTAATTGATTTGGCTCATACCAAAATGCCATTCGGCAAATACGAAGGATATTATTTAATTGATATTCCTGAATTTTATATAGTTTGGTATCGAAACATAGGCTTTCCAAATGGCACTTTAGGGGAACAGCTCCAATTAGTTTATGAATTAAAATTAAACGGGTTAGAGGATATGATTCGAAATATTAGAAAGAAGTATTGATTTTTTGTTATTTATTTGATTTAAACACCATTAATTAAATTAAATTCTAACAATTTTAATTACTATATAATCTAATTATTTTCGTACTTTTGCCAAGTTTTTTATACAACAACACACATTACAATGGCTCAAACAAAATATATTTTTGTTACTGGTGGAG
This sequence comes from Chitinophaga pinensis, assembly GCA_943324545.2. Classification (GTDB taxonomy): domain Bacteria; phylum Bacteroidota; class Bacteroidia; order Flavobacteriales; family Flavobacteriaceae; genus Flavobacterium. The sequence continues at coordinate 11,776 of CALPMA020000022.1, read as the reverse complement.
TTACTTCCTCATTAGGAAAAGGAATTATCGCTGCATCATTAGCAAAATTATTGCAAGCAAGAGGATATCGCACCACAATTCAAAAATTCGATCCCTATATCAATGTGGATCCAGGAACCCTTAACCCTTATGAACACGGTGAATGTTACGTTACTGACGACGGTGCAGAAACTGATTTGGATTTAGGTCATTACGAGCGTTTTTTAAATGTTCCCACTTCTCAATCTAATAATGTAACTACCGGAAGAGTTTACCTTTCAGTTATCGAAAAAGAACGTCGAGGTGAATTTTTAGGAAAAACAGTTCAAGTAGTTCCGCATATTACTAATGAAATTAAAGAAAGAATGCAATTGCTTGGTAACTCAGGTGATTTTGATATTGTAATAACTGAAATTGGAGGAACGGTAGGTGATATTGAATCGTTACCTTATATAGAATCTGTTCGTCAATTGGTTTGGGAATTAGGAGAAAATAACGGAATTGTTATTCACTTAACTTTAATACCTTTCTTAGCTGCTGCTGGTGAATTGAAAACAAAACCAACACAGCATTCCGTTAAAACATTAATGGAAAGCGGTATAAAAGCCGATATTTTAGTTTGTAGAACTGAGCATGAATTGTCAGAAGAACTAAGAAATAAATTGGCTTTGTTTTGTAATGTAAAAAGAGAAGCTGTTATTCAATCTATCGATGCGTCTACAATTTATGAAGTGCCAATTTTGATGCAACAAGAAGGTCTTGATGTGGTAGCATTGAAAAAATTGGATTTACCACAAAAATCAAATCCAGATTTAGTCAATTGGAATACCTTTTTAAGCCGATTGAAAAATCCTAAACATACTGTAAATATTGGATTAGTAGGGAAATATGTAGAGTTACAAGATTCCTATAAATCGATTTTAGAAGCTTTTATTCATGCTGGCGCTGCCAATGAAACTAAAGTAAATGTAGTTTCGATTCACTCAGAATATTTAGATTCAGAAAATGTAACTGATAAATTGAAAGAGTTGAATGGAATTTTAGTTGCTCCAGGATTTGGAGGCCGAGGAATTGAAGGTAAAATAGAAACGGTAAAATTTGCTAGAGAAAATAATATTCCATTCTTAGGGATTTGTTTGGGAATGCAAATGGCTGTAATTGAATATTCTAGAACTATTTTAGGACATAAAGATGCCAATTCAACAGAGATGAACGAAAACACAACTAATCCTGTTATCGATTTAATGGATGAACAAAAAACCATTACTGATAAAGGAGGAACGATGCGTTTAGGAGCCTGGAAATGTGAGATTAAAGAAAATACATTGGCACACAAAATATATGGACAAACGAGTATTTTGGAACGCCACCGTCATCGTTATGAATTCAATGGTGATTATTTACAAGCTCTTGAAAATTCTGGTTTAAAAGCCTCGGGAGTTAATCCAGATACCGGTTTGGTAGAAATTGTTGAAATTGAAAACCACCCATTTTTTATAGGTGTTCAATACCATCCAGAATATAAAAGTACTGTTGACAATCCCCATCCACTTTTTGTGAGTTTTGTTGCTGCTGCTGTAAAATCAAAATAAAATTGTATTTTCGATTACGTAATCGACTTTAATAATAGTAAAATGGAAGAAAAAAAATTAGATTTAAATTCAATTATTGGCTTTGTACTTATTTTTGGAATTTTGATTTGGATGATGTATCAAAATCAACCTTCAAAAGAACAACTTGCAGCTGAAAAAGCCAAAAAGGAAAAAGCAGCCATTGTAACTCCTAATAAAGTAGCACAAGCAAATTTGACATTAAATAAAATTGATACTTCTTCTTCTAATGTGGCTCAAATCGAAATACTTAAAAAATCTTTAGGAAATTTTGCTTATTCTGCTACTTTGGCTTCTGCAAAAGATACTGTAACGACTCTTGAAAATGAATACATACTCCTTAAAATTTCGAATAAAGGAGGCTATATCGTTGAGGCAGTTTTAAAGAATTTTGAAAAATTCAAAAAAGGTTCAGGACAATTAGTTGAGTTAATTAAAGACAATAATTCTGAATTAAATATCCAACTTGTTACCAACGATAATCATACTTTAAATACTAAAGATTTATTTTTTGAGCCAAAACTTACTAAAGCTGGAAAAAATCAAATTCTTACCATGCGATTAAAAGCGGGTGATAATGAGTACTTAGAATACCAATATGAGTTGAAACCAAATGATTATATGGTTGGTTTCAATTTGCGTTCACAAGGATTAAACAAAGTTTTAAACACTTCAAAACCACTTGATTTAGAATGGGATTTAAAGACGTATAGAAATGAGAAAAGCGCCTCTTATGAAAATAGATACACCTTATTAAATTATGAATATGGTGATGAAAAATTCAATAATGTAAGTGATGGTGAAAACCAAGAAGAAACCTTAGACAAAGTTAAATACATTGCTTATAAACAACATTTCTTTTCTTCAATATTAATGACAGAAACGCCATTTGAGAAAGCAATATTAAAGTCAAATAAGTTAGTTATTGATGAAAATAAAGATACTATTTTCGTAAAGCAATTTAATTCTAAAATGCCTTTAGCCTTCTCAAATGGTGAAGTTAACTATAAAATGAGTTGGTATTTTGGACCATCAGATTATAAAACCCTAAATAATTACGATAAAAATATTGAAAAAATAATCCCTCTAGGTTGGGGAATTTTTGGATGGATAAATAAATTTATTTTCATTCCATTGTTTGGGTTTTTAAGCTCATTTATTGCTTATGGTATTGCGATAATTATTTTTACAATTATCATTAAAATTGCAATGTCACCAATAACTTATAAATCATTTTTGTCTCAAGCTAAAATGAAAGTTCTTCGTCCTGAAATTAATGAGTTGAATGAGAAATTTCAAAAAGAGCCTGCTAAAAAGCAACAAGAGACGATGAAATTATATAACAAGGCCGGGGTAAATCCAATGGCTGGTTGTATTCCTGCCTTAATTCAGTTGCCTTTTATGTATGCCTCATTTCAGTTTTTCCCATCAGCTTTTGAATTAAGACAAAAAGGTTTCCTTTGGGCAGATGATTTATCTTCATTTGATGAAATCATGAAATTGCCATTTCATATCCCTTTATACGGAAGTCATATTAGTTTGTTCCCAATATTGGCCGCTATTGCCATTTTCTTTTATATGAAAATGACTTCAGGTGATCAACAAATGGCTGCTCCAACTCAAGAAGGTATGCCAGATATGGCTAAATTGATGAAAATAATGATTTACGTTTCCCCATTAATGATGTTAATTTTCTTTAATACTTATGGTGCAGGATTAAGTTTATATAACTTTATATCCAATTTAATTACAATAGGAATAATGTTAGTTATCAAAAATTATATCGTTGACAATGATAAAATTCATGCACAAATTCAAGAGAACAAACTAAAAGAGCCTAAGAAGCTTGGAAAGTTTCAAAGAAAAATGCAAGAAATTATGGAGCAAGCTGAAGCTCAAAAGGCACAGCAAAAAAAGAAATAATTTTAAAGCACTCCTAGAGTGCTTTTTTTAATAGGGCTAGTAATCTTATAATAATAAGTATTAAAAATAGTTTTATAATTTAAATAATTAAATATGAATCAGTTAATTAAAATCGTATTTTTAATTTTATCAGTATCATTATTTTCACAAGCTGATATAAATAAATTAGATGCTAACGGAAAAAAAGTTGGTTTATGGAAAGGAATTTACGAGGATTCTAAGCGTCCAAGATACGAAGGATCTTTTGATCACGATAAAGAAATTGGCTTATTTAATTTTTTCGATAATACTAAAGCTTCAAATCTAATTGCAACTAGAGAATTTAATTCTATTGACAATTCTGCCTATACAATCTTCTATGACGAAAATAAAAATAAAGTAAGCGAAGGTAAAGTTCTAAATAAATTACATGAAGGGTTGTGGATATATTATCATAAATCATCCACAGTAATTATGACTTCTGAAAATTATAAAATTGGTAAATTGGACGGAACAAAAACCATTAATTTTCCATCTGGAAAAGTGGCTGAGATTTCAAATTATAAAAATGGAATCAGATATGGAGTTTATAAAAAATTTACTGAAGACGGAGTTGAGCTCGAGGATTCTTTTTATATAAATGGCGAACTTGATGGAATTACAACGTTTAAAGGAACTGATGGATTAGTAGTTGCTAAAGGTCTTTTTAAACAAGGGAAAAAAGTGGGTATTTGGATGTTTTATGAAAACGGTAAATTGGTAAGTAAAGATGATTTCAACAAACCAAGAAAAAAATTTAAAAAGCGAACTAACATAAAAAAAGAAAATTGATTTTTTATTTTTTAAATTATTTATAAAAGATGAAACGAGTTGTAGTTGGACTTTCCGGCGGTGTTGATTCAAGTGTTGCAGCCTATTTATTGCAGCAACAGGGTTATGAGGTTATTGGACTTTTTATGAAAAATTGGCACGATGATTCCGTTACAATTTCCAATGAGTGTCCCTGGTTAGAAGATAGTAATGACGCTTTATTGGTAGCTGAAAAATTAGGCATTCCTTTTCAAACCGTTGATTTAAGCGAGCAATACAAAGAAAAAATCGTTGATTATATGTTCAATGAATATGAAAAAGGCAGAACTCCTAATCCTGATGTTCTTTGTAATAGAGAAATAAAATTTGATGTTTTTATGAAAATTGCTATGAGTTTAGGAGCTGATTATGTAGCTACTGGTCATTATTGCAGAAAAGGAGAAGTTGATAATAATGGTAAAAAAGTATATCAACTACTTTCGGGTATTGATATAAATAAAGACCAATCTTATTTTTTATGCCAATTATCACAAGAACAGTTAGCAAAATCTTTGTTTCCAATTGGTGAATTAACTAAGCCAGAAGTTCGCGAAATTGCCGCTCAGATGAATTTAATTACTGCTGAAAAGAAAGATTCTCAAGGTTTGTGTTTCATTGGAAAGGTAAGATTACCAGAATTTTTACAACAAAAATTAGAGAAAAAAGAAGGTGAAATCGTTCAAATTGACGCTTTCGATCCAATTTATATTCAAAAACCAAATGAATTAAAATCAGAAGAAGATAAATTAGCCTTAGATTCTTTTTCAGTTTTGTATCAACCTAACATGGGAAAAGTGGTAGGAAAACATCAAGGAGCCCATTTCTTCACTATTGGTCAACGTAAAGGATTGAATGTAGGTGGTACTAAAGAACCATTATTTATTATAGCTACAAATGTTAAAACAAATACTATTTATGTCGGTTTAGGTAGTGAACATCCCGGTTTATTTAAGAAGGCTTTATTTGTTCAAAATTCTGAAATTCATTGGATCAGAGAAGATTTAGCTATTTCAAATGGAACTACTATGGAAGTTATGGCAAGAATTCGTTACCGTCAAGCATTACAAAAGGCAACGCTACACCAATTTGCAAGTGGTTTATATGTAAAATTTAACGAGCCACAATCTGCAATTACTGAAGGACAATTCGTGGCTTGGTATACTAAAGACGAATTAGTAGGTTCGGGAGTTATTTCATAAGTTTGTAATATATTATTTTAGCAAATGAGAAAATTAGTATTGATGATTGTCTTATTAATATGCACCTTTGGCTATTCGCAAGAAGAAGCCTGGGTTTATTTTAAAGACAAACCAAACAGTCTGTATTATTTTGCTAATCCACTTCAAATGCTATCACAAAGAGCATTAAATAGAAGAACAATTCAAGATATTCCATTAGATATTAAAGACGTTCCAATTCATCAGCCCTATATAGATCAAATTACTGCAACGCAAGGAATCACGGTGAAAGCGAGTTCTAAATGGATGAATTGTTTGCATGTACGTGGAACTCAAGCTATGATTCAGTCATTAAGATCACTATCTTTTGTAGATCATGTTTTTTTTGCAAATACTAATTTAAATGTTTCGGGAAAAACATCAATAACAGCAAATCATATAGTTATAAATAAAGAATTACAAACTCAAGTTACTTATAATTATGGAACTTCAGGAAATCAAATTCAAATGTTGAATGGAAATTATTTACACCAACAAAATTTCACTGGATCTGGAAAAGTAATTGCGGTTTTAGATGCTGGTTTTCTGGGTGTAGATTTTGCTTCTCCATTTCAAAGGATAAGAGAAAACAATCAGATATTAGGTGGTTATAATTTTGTGGATAGAAGTACTAATTATTATTCAATGAATTCTCATGGAACTCAGGTACTTTCTACGATGGGTGGTTTTGTTGAAAACCAGTTGATTGGTACTGCTCCAGATGCCTCATATTATTTATATGTTACAGAAGACAGTACTTCTGAAACTCCATTAGAAGAATCCCTTTGGGTAGAAGCGGCAGAAATGGCGGATAAATTAGGTGCCGATATTATTAATTCTTCTTTAGGTTATTTTCATTTTAATAATTCAAATTATAATTATTCTTATACTAATTTGGATGGTATTACTGCTTTTAGTTCTAGGGGAGCAAATATTGCTTTTTCTCGAGGTATGATTGTTGTAGTTTCTGCTGGAAATAATGGAAACACTTCAAATCCTTACATTAGTGCTCCTTCAGATGCTACCTATGCTTTAGCTGTTGGAGCTGTAAATTCTACAAGAAATTATGCTAGTTTTAGTTCAATTGGACCTTCCTTTGATGGTAGAGTTAAACCTGATGTTATGGCTCAAGGTTTGTCTTCAGTAGTTGCAATGCCTTCAGGAGATATAGTTGCAAATAGTGGAACTTCGTTTTCTAGCCCAATTATAGCAGGTATGGTAGCAAGTTTTTGGCAAGCATTCCCAAATTTAACCAATACTAGAATAGTTCAATTAATTAAAGAATCGTCTGATCGATATAACAATCCAAATGCGCAATACGGTTATGGAATTCCTAATTTCCAATTGGCTTTAAATAATGCTTTAGAAAATAATCAATTTAATTCAAAAGGGTATTCTGTTTATCCAAACCCAGTTGATGATGATGTTATATTCTCATTTCCTTCAAATAAGATAGTTAGAGAAATCAGTATTTTCAATAGTTTGGGACAAGAAATCCTAAGAGATATTAGTCATAATAATATGAAAATTATACATTTACAATCATTTGAAAATGGAGTTTATTTTTATAAAATCACTTCTGGAAATGATACTTTTACAGGTAAATTAATTAAAAAATAGTAGCTTATATATTTGATTATGAATAAAATCACTCAGCTTTTTAACATTAAATATCCCATTATTCAAGGTGGAATGATTTGGAACAGTGGTTATAAATTGGCTAGTGCTGTTAGTAATGCTGGTGGTTTAGGTTTAATTGGTGCTGGATCAATGTATCCTGAAGTATTGAGAGAACACATTCAAAAATGTAAATTGTCTACTGATAAACCTTTTGGTGTAAACGTACCTATGTTGTACCCAAATATTCAAGAAATTATAAATATTATTATTGAAGAAGGTGTAAAAATTGTTTTTACCTCTGCTGGTAATCCAAATACTTGGACATTATTATTAAAACAAAATGGAATTACTGTTGTACATGTCGTTAGCAGTTCAAAATTTGCTTTAAAAGCACAAGAAGCAGGAGTTGATGCGGTTGTAGCTGAAGGTTTTGAAGCGGGTGGTCATAATGGGAGAGAAGAAACTACCACACTCACTCTTATTCCAATGGTAAAAAAACAACTTTCCATTCCGTTAATTGCTGCTGGTGGAATTGCAACGGGCAGGGGAATGCTAGCTGCAATGATTTTAGGTGCCGATGGTGTGCAATTAGGTTCAAGATTTGCAGCTTCTATTGAATCATCAGCTCATGTGAATTTTAAAAATACCATTATCAATTGTAAAGAAGGGGAGACTCAGGTAACTTTGAAAGAATTGGCCCCTGTTCGATTAATTAAGAATAAGTTTTATAATGACATTCAGGAATTATACAAAACAAATCCCTCTGTTGAAGATTTAAAGACTTTATTAGGGAGAGCAAGAGCTAAAAAAGGAATGTTTGAAGGTGATTTAGTTGAAGGCGAATTGGAAATTGGTCAAATTTCGGGCCTATTTGAAGAGATAAAATCAGTAAAAGAAATTATTGACGATATGATTAATGAATTTGAAATCGCAAAAAATGAAATAAAAAATTTATAATATGTAATACATATAGCATAATTAATATGAAGAAAATTAAAATAATAATAATATTTATAAATTTAGTAATTACTAGTCAAATTTTAGAAGCTCAAGTTTATAGATTTGAAGCCACTGGTTTTAGTGTAATGGAAAAAACACCTGGCGGTTCATGGGGACAGTGGTCAGAATTACAACCCTTAAATATTATAGTAACTTTAGATACTGATAAAAATAGAATTGTAGTTTATTCAAAAGAAATTCAATTGTATGAAATTCAAAATTATGAACAAAAGCAAGAAAATGATGAAGATTTAATTTATCCTTTTTCATGTTCAGATCTTGATGGTCAACAATTTAAAATTTCATTTATTACAAGAAAAAAACAAGATAACAGAAAACAATTGTACATCAATCAAAAAGATGTGATATTAGTTTATAACATCGTAAATTTCCCAGATATTCATAAATCATCAAATTAATTTAATTATGAAAAACATATTCTTAGTTTCTTTATTATTAATAAGTACTTTTCTTACTGCCCAAGAACGTCCAAAGTTGATTGTAGGAATTGTTGTTGATCAGATGAAAATGGAATATTTATATCGTTATTCAGATGATTTGTCCTCGGATGGTTTTAAGAGATTAATGAATAACGGGTATACTTTTCATAACATGCATTTCAATTATATGCCAACTTATACAGGTCCCGGACATACTTCCATTTATACAGGTACCACGCCATCAATTCATGGTATAGTTGGAAACGATTGGTTCAATCGTTCCACAGGAAAAGAAGTTTATTGCACTGACGATGCTTCAGTGCATATTCTTGGTGAGGGTAAACCAGAAGAAGGAGAAATGTCGCCTAAAAACCTACAATCGACCACTATTACTGACGAACTTCGTCTACATACCAATTTTAAAGGTAAGGTTATTGGATTTAGCTTGAAAGATCGAGGTGCGATTTTACCAGCAGGTCATTTTGCTAATTGGGCTTTTTGGTACAGCAATTCCGGATCGTTTATTTCAAGTTCTTTTTATGGAGATAAACTTCCAGAATGGGTTACAAAATTTAACAATGAAAAACATTATATGCCCTACATTAATAAAGGTTGGGATTTGTTTAAGCCAATGTCAACTTATAACGAAAGTTTACCAGATAACAATCCTTATGAAGGAAAATTATATAAAAGTTTAGCACCTATTTTTCCTTACAATTTGAAAGAAATGTATGAAAAAAACGATGCTGGAATAATTAGGTCTACTCCATTTGGGAATGACTTATTGGCAGAAATCGCAATGCAAGCTATCAACAGTGAAGAATTAGGAAAAGATAACATCACTGATTTTTTAACGGTTTGCTTTTCATCAACGGATTACGTAGGACATTTAACTGGTACGAGATCGGTTGAAACACAAGACACTTATCTTAGATTGGACAAAACAATTGCTGATTTTTTAACTTATCTTGATAAAACAGTTGGAAAAGATAATTTCTTAATTTTTTTAACCGCAGATCATGCTGGTGCTGAAAATGTAAATTATCTAAAAGATAATAAGTATGAAGTTAATAGTATTGATACTAAAGAATTCGTAAAAGGCTTGTCTAAATTTTCTCAGGATACTTTTGGAGATAATTTGGTTTTAAACTACTCTAATTTTAATTTGTACCTAAATAGAGAGATTATTAAAAATAAAGGTCTGGATTTATCGAAAGTAAAACAATCTTTTAAAGAATATATGATGACTCAAGTCCAAATAAAAAGAGTATATACCGAAGAAGAAATATTGGCTTCGACCGGAAATGATTTTTATTTAAATTTTATATCAAAAGGTTACGACCCAAATTCAAATGGTGATATTGTAATTCTTGAAAAACCAGGATATATAGAATATAAAGGTATTGGAACATCTCACGGAACTCCTTATTCCTATGATACCCATGTTCCAGCACTTTTTTATGGTTGGCATGTTAAACACGGAGAAAGTCATGATAGAAAAGTAATTACCCAAATAATTCCAACCATAGCTCAAATGATTAAAATTCCATTTCCCAACGGAACGGAAGCAAATGTATTGCCAGAATTATTTAAATAATATTTATAAAGCAATTTGATTTTTAATTAAATCTTCAAAGGTTTCTCGGGCTCTAATTAAGATCCCTTTTCCGTCTTTCCACAAAACTTCTGCAGGTTTGTATCTTGAATTATAATTGGACGACATAGAGAAACAATAGGCTCCAGCATTTCTAAAACAAAGTAAGTCGCCTTCTTTTATTTCAGCAATTCGTCTGTTATTTGCGAAAGTATCCGTTTCACAAATATAACCCACAACGGTGTAAAAACGTTCTTTTCCCTTAGGGTTTGAAATATTCTCAATATAATGCTGAGAACCATACAACATTGGACGTATTAAATGATTGAAACCGCTGTCAATTCCTGCAAAAACGGTAGAAGTGGTTTGTTTTACCACATTTACCTTTGCTAGAAAATACCCAGCTTCACTCACTAGGAATTTTCCTGGCTCGAATGCTAAAGTCAATTCACGGCCATATGAAGCTTCAAATGCTAGAAATCTTTTGGTGAGTTTTTTTCCTAATTCCTCAATATTAGTTTCAATATCGCCTTTATTATAAGGGACCTTGAAACCGCTTCCAAAATCTAGAAAATCCAATTCTTTGAAATTATTAGCAGCTTCAAATAATATCTCAGCAGCATAAAGAAAAACCTCAATGTCTAAAATATCTGATCCAGTGTGCATATGAATTCCATTGATATGCATTTTGGTGTTTTCAACAATTCTAAGGATGTGTGGCATTTGATGTATAGAAATTCCAAATTTACTATCGATGTGACCTACAGATATATTTGAATTTCCACCAGCCATAACGTGAGGATTGATACGAATACAAACGGGAACTTTAGGGTGTTTTGTTCCAAAATGTTCTAAAACCGAAAGATTGTCGATGTTGATTTGAACACCTAATCCGGCCGCTTCTTCTATCTCTTCAAATGAAACTCCGTTCGGTGTATAAATGATTTGATTCGGTTTAAATCCTGCATACAATCCTAACTTTACTTCTTGAATAGAAACGGTATCTAAGTTAGAACCTATTGATTTAAGTAATTGAAGAATAGCAATATTTGACAATGCTTTAACGGCATAGTTAATTCTTACTCTTGGCACTTTTGAGAAAGCGTTGCTTAAACGATTGTATTGAGATTTTATTTTTTCGGCATCATAAACGTATAACGGACTTCCAAACTCTTCTGCTAACTTTACTAAATCTTGTGAATTCATTTCTATTTTTTTGACAAATTTATTGCTCCCAACCTTACAATCAAAGGAAATTTAGATTATTAACAAAAAATAACAAATTGTTATATTTGTAACAAAAAACAATAAAAGACAATTTTTAGTTCTATTCTTCTGGCTCTTTTATTTATAATTTTATAAACCAAGGAGGAATATCTTAATCTAATTTTCATTTTCATTTCTAATTAATTTCTAATTGAATTTATTAAGAAAAAACATTTCGCTTTTAACTTGAATTGTTTTATTTTTGTGCCACTTTAAAAAAGTAATAAAAACAATTATGGACATACACGAATACCAAGGGAAAGAAATATTAGCCAGCTATGGTGTAAAAATTCAACGTGG
>CALPMA020000021.1 GCA_943324545.2 Chitinophaga pinensis | reverse complement strand
TCCTGTACTTCGGTCGGATTTTCAAATCCTAGATCTAAAATCGCCTTCAGTAACGATTCACTTAATCCTAATTGTTCAAATTTATTCATATAGTATTTTAAATATTTTGCAAAAGTACGGCTAATATTTGTTAATAACTAATTGAAATCGTAGAATTGATATTTTATTAATAATTGATAATCAGTAATTTAGATTTTTAATTTTATATTTTGGAAATTGTAATTCAATAAATTGTTAATAAATAGGTCTAGTTTATATTTGAAAAGCGATAAAATTTATAAGTTTTGAAGAAATTCAAAAAGCAATTTAGTGGCTTTACCTCGATGGCTAATTTCATTTTTTATTTCTAATGAAAGTTCTGCAAATGTATTTTCATAACCACTAGGTTTAAAAATTGGATCATATCCAAATCCTCCACTTCCCATTTTTTCAAATATAATTTCGCCAGAAGCAATTCCTGTAAAAAGATATTGTTTTCCTTTAAAATTTAGAGCAATTACTGTTTTGAAATGGGCATTTCTATTGGATTGATCGGTCAGTTCAATCAATAACTTGTTCATATTATCGTCAGCATTTCTTTGTTCGCCGGCAAATCTTGCAGAATATACTCCTGGTTGACCATTAAGAGAATCCACTTCTAGTCCAGTATCATCTGCAAAACAATCGAAGCCATATTTTTGCGAAATGTAATTGGCTTTCATTATTGCATTTCCTTCAATAGTATCTGCAGTTTCAGGAATTTCTTCAAAACACCCGATACTTTCCAAACTTATAATTTGGATTTTCTCAGGAAGCATACTTTGAATTTCTTGAATTTTATTTTTATTATTGGATGCAAATACTATTTTCATGAAGTCAATTTATTTTTATTCAATGTTTATTTGTAAAATAAAAAACCACCTCAATTTGAAGTGGTTTATTTTTTATATTAAATCAATTTTCTTTGATTTGAAAATTAGTAATAATCCAATAATTATAAATGGAATACTAAGCCATTGTCCAGTTGAAAATATTCCAAGATCACTCTCAAAACCGCCTTGACTTTCTTTCAAAAATTCAACTACAAAGCGAACTGACCAAAGCATTATTAAAAACATACCTAATAAATAACCTTGTTTTTCTCTAGCGTCAGTTTTCCAATACATATAAAATAAGGCAGCAAAAACAAAAATATAACTAAGAGCTTCATACAATTGCGTTGGATGTTTAGCTGGCACCTGTTCTAATAAATTGGAAAATTGTGGATTAGTGGCAATTGCATTATAAGCTTCTTTAGGATTGGGTATTTTTGTTGCATTAACTACTTCTCTTGGACTGTAAAAATCTTTTATGAATTTAATTCCAAACGAAGAGGTAGTTTCGTGACCGACAATCTCTGAATTAAAAAAGTTGCCAATTCTCACGAAAACCGCGCCGCTTGCCACAGGAATTACCACACGGTCCAAAACCCATAAAAGTGGTTTTTTCATAATTTTTTTACTAAAGAAATACATGGCAAGAATAATTCCAATTGCGGCACCATGACTTGCTAATCCTTGGAAACCTGTAAATTCAAAATTGGGTGAAAATCGAAACGGTAGCAATATTTCAGCTAAGTTATTTCTGAAATATTCCCAATCATAAAAAAAAACGTGACCTAATCTAGCTCCCAATAAAGTAGCAAAAACAGTCCATATAAATAAAGAATCCAATTTTTCTATCGATTCATTTTCACGTTCAAATATTTTTTTCATGATGTACCAGCCTAATCCAAAAGCAATTACAAACATTAAGCTGTAATATCGAATCATAAAAAAACCTAAATCAATGCCTTCTGAAGGATTCCAAACCATGATAGAAATGTGTTAATTTGTTATTTATTGGTAAAAATAGATAAAATTGTAGAATTAAAAATCAAATTAATTTAATGAATGTGTGAACCTTTTTTTGGAACTGGATCGTAACCACTTTTTCCCCATGGATTGCAACTTAATATTCTTTTAATTCCAAGGTAACTTCCAGAAAATAAACCGTGAATTTTCAACGCTTCTATAAAATAAGAAGAACAGGTAGGTTCAAATCGACATGCGGAAGGAGTAAATGGAGAAATGGCTGTTTGATAAAAACGGATTAAAAGTATCAATGGAAAAATTAGTATTTTAGTTAATGACATTTTGTAAAATAATTAAACAGAAAAAGAGGTTCCTTCTTTACCGTCTTTTAATTGAATTCCAATTGCCAATAATTGATCTCTAATTTGATCTGATAGTGCAAAATCTTTATTAGCACGAGCCTGATTTCTCATTTCAATCAACATATTTACTACACCCTCCAATTTTTCGTTGTTATTTCCCACTACTTTTTCATCTTCTAATCCTAAAACGTCGAATACAAATCCTTTCATTAAAGAGGAGAATAAATCTAAATCACTTTGAGTTAATGTTTCTTTATTATCTTTCAATAAATTTATGAAACGCACGCCTTCAAATAATTGCGCTATTAAAATAGGACTATTAAAATCGTCATTCATCGCTTCGTAACAAGCGTCTTTCCAACTTGAAATGGATAGGGTAGAAGTTGCACTTGCATTAATATCTTTTAAACCGTCAATCGCCTCCATTAATCTAAAGAAGCCTTTTTCAGCAGCCAAAATAGCGTCATTTGTAAAATCAAGATTGCTACGATAGTGTGCTTGTAGCATGAAAAAACGTGTTACACTTGGTGTAAAGGCCTTACTTAGAATTGTATTTTCACCAGTTATAATTTCCATTGGTAGAATATTATTTCCAGTTGATTTTGCCATTTTCTTACCGTTTAATGTAAGCATGTTGGCGTGCATCCAATAATTCACAGGCGTTTGACCAGTACAAGCTTCATTTTGAGCAATTTCGCATTCGTGGTGAGGGAATTTCAAGTCCATTCCTCCTCCGTGAATATCAAAATGATTACCTAAATACTTTGTGCTCATAGCAGTACATTCTAGATGCCAACCAGGGAATCCATCGCTCCAAGGGGATGGCCATCGCATTATATGTTGTGGTTCTGCTTTTTTCCAAAGTGCAAAATCTTGAGGATTTCTTTTGTCTGATTGTCCGTCAAGTTCTCTGGTATTGGCAAGCATATCATCTATATTTCTCCCGCTTAACTTACCGTAATTGTTGGTTTGATTGAACTTTACTACATCAAAATAAACTGATCCATTGGCAATATACCCAATTCCGTTATCAATAATTTTTTTGATTATTGCAATTTGCTCAATAATATGTCCCGTTGCTGTTGGTTCAATACTTGGTGGTAAAAAATTGTACAATTTCAACACATTATGAAAATCAACTGTGTAACGTTGAACAATTTCCATTGGTTCAACTTGATCCAAGCGTGCTTTTTTGGCAATTTTATCTTCGCCTTCATCCACATCATCTACAATATGTCCAACATCTGTAATATTTCGAACGTATCGTACTTTATAGCCTAGGTGCTTAAAATACCTAAAAATTATATCAAAAGACATAAAAGTTCGAACATTCCCCAAATGCACATTGCTATAAACAGTAGGTCCACAAACATACATTCCCACATTTCCTTCGTTAATAGGTATGAAAATTTCCTTCTCACCCGAGATGGAGTTGTATATTTTTAAGGTTTGTGTTTTATATATTGGCATTGTTTATTTTATTGAAGCTATTTCCTGCTATTCGTTTCAATCTTCAATATTGCTTCGTTCCTCACAATATTTCCGGATTTCCACTTCTATCAGGGCTAGGGTTTAATTTTAAAATTAAAATTTGGTATCCATTTGAATGTAGTTTAAAAATTCTCTACGAGTTTGTTCTGTTTTAAATTTACCTCCAAATTCCGATGTAACGGTACTACTTTCAATGTCTTTTATACCTCTAGAATTAACACATAAATGTTTGGCGTCAATTACACAAGCTACATCTTCGGTACCTAATGCAATTTGTAATTCTTGAACAATTTGCATGGTTAAACGTTCTTGTACTTGGGGTCTTTTAGCATAATATTCAACAATTCTATTCATCTTTGAAAGTCCTATTACTCTTCCATTTGAAATATAGGCTACATGTGCTCTTCCAATAATAGGAAGTAGGTGGTGTTCGCAGGTTGAATAAAGGGTGATATTTTTTTCAACCAACATTTCATTGTACTTATAATTATTTTCAAATGTAGATGCTTTTGGTTTTTTATTTGGATTCAAGCCACCAAATAGTTCGTTAACAAACATTTTTGCAACTCGGTTAGGAGTACCTTTTAAGCTATCGTCTGTTAAGTCAATACCTAATGTAGACAATATGTTTTCAACATCTTTTTTTATCAAGCTAATTTTTTCTTCATCAGAAATGGAAAAAGCATCTTTTCTTATAGGGTTTTGTGCGCTAGTTGCGATATGATTTTCTCCAATTTCGTCTTGAAATTCAGCATTATTTATCATCAATTGTAATTTATTATTTTTTAAAAATTTAGAGTACAAAGTTAATTAATTAATCTTAAATAGTAATATAGACAAACTAATTTGATATTTTTTTTATTTTTAACATTAAAATTTCTTAAAAATATGTAAATTTCGCCTCCTAATTTATTTTTCTAATGAAAAAAATACGCCTAATAGTATTACTTTTTTTTGTATTATATGCCAAATTATTTAGTCAAACTATTGCACCTGGATGTGCTACAGCGCTTCCTTTTTGTGCTGGATCAAATGGACTTAACTTTCCAAGTGTTACTGGAGTAGCTTCAGTTGGGTCTTATTCCTGTTTAACTACTCAACCTAATCCGTCATGGTATTTTTTACAAGTAAGCCAGTCTGGACCTTTATCATTTAGAATTTCACAAACCACTGGTCCTAATGGAACTGGTACTGGAATAGATGTAGATTTTATTGCTTGGGGACCATTTGTAACTCCCACTTGTGGATCTTCAAATTTAAATGCTACTACTCAAATAGGTTGTAGTTATTCAGCCCTTCCTACTGAGACATTTACTATTCCAAATGCAGTCATTGGCCAATATTATGTAGTTTTAATTACCAACTTTAGTACTTCAGTTGGTTTTACTACCTTAACCCAGACCAATATTTCTTCAACTAACGCTGGAGCTACAAGCTGTGATATTGTATGTCCATTAACTCTTGTTGGAGGTGGTGTTTCTGACTGTCGTGATAATATATTAACTGCAAATTATATCAATTCTGCACAAACTGGAACCACTTTTTCATGGACCTTTAATGGAGGAAATATTAACGCAACCTCTGGACCCAATTTTGTAGCAACCCCAAGATCCAATAATAGTATACTTAATACTTTAGCCTATGGTGCTGGACAGTATTGTGTTACTGCCCTAAGTCCCGGCTGTAGTTCTACACAAAGTGCTGTCTGTACTACTATAAATCGCGGTGTACCGGTACCATTTCATCCTCCGATTAATTTAACAGCTTGTAATAATTCAACTTTTGATTTAACTCAAAACACTAGTATATTACTTCAGGGTATACCCGGAAATGCCACATATTATGAGGTGAGATATAATGTTAATCCTAATAATGCGCTTACCAATACTTCTCCAATTCCAATTTTTAGAGAATCTGCTTTCACCGGAACTGAAGGACAGATAATTTATGCCACAGTAATGGATAATTCAAGTAATTATTGCATTGCTGTAGCTCAGTTTAGATTGAATTTTATTACATGTGCATTTGCCACAACTAATAATGGACCTAAATGTGCTGGAAGTACATTCAACTTAAGCGCTTCTGATCCTGGTGTTGGTTCTGTGACTTATTCTTGGACGGGTCCAAATGGATTTACAGCTACTGGTGCCAATGTCAATAGTATACCTACACCTACTGGAACTCCCCCGTTTAATTATGTTTGTACCGCTACGCCTTCTACACCTGGTTCAGCTCCCCTTACTTCAACAACTGTCTTGACGGTTAATGCTATTCCTGTTGCAACTGCAACACCCGTTTTAAATTCAATTTGTTCAGGAACTACAACTGATATTCCTTTGGTAAGTAATGTGAACGGTACTACTTTTGCTTGGACATTTGTAAGTACTAATGCCACAGGAGCATCAAATGGAACCGCAAGTAATATTGCTCAGCCATTATCTGCATCTGGAAATTCAGTTGGTACCGTAGATTATACGATCACACCTTCTGCTAATGGTTGCACAGGAATTCCTATACATTCAATTATTTCGGTAAAACCAATACCAGTATTAACATCAGCTCCTTCAACAATATGTTCAGGTGCTACTTCTAATATATCATTATCCAGTGTTCCAACAGGAGCTTCATATGCGTGGACTGTAGTTCAAACAGATGTTTCTGGAGCTTCACCAGGATCTGGTACTTCAATAGCACAAGTTCTAACTACTCCTGGAAATTTTGCAGGCACCGCAGATTTCACAATAACACCTACTTTAAATTCTTGTGCAGGTTTACCAGTTCATTCAATTGTTACTGTTAATCCAACTGCACAAGTAAATCAACTAATCGATAAAGTAGTTTGTAATGGAAATACTACCACAGCAGTTGCATTTACTACCAACAATACAGGAGGAACCACTACTTATAGCTGGACGAATTCTGATCCAACTATAGGATTAGCAGCTACCGGTACTGGAAATATTACAGCATTTACTGCAATTAATATCGGAACAGCTCCAGTACTTGCAACAATAATAGTTACTCCAACGTATACTAATGGAACCGTTTCTTGCACAGGTCCTACAAAGACTTTCACAATTACTGTTAATCCATCGTCTCAAGTAAATCAACCATCCAATCAAGTAGTTTGTAATGGAAGTGTTACCACAGCAGTTGTATTTACTACTAATAACACTCCAGGAACCACTATTTATAGCTGGGCGAATTCTGATCCAACTATAGGATTAGCAGCTACTGGTACTGGAGATATTACAGCATTTACTGCAATTAATACCGGAACAGCTCCAGTAATTGCTACAATAACTGTTACCCCAACATATACTGATGGAACCGTTTCTTGTACAGGTGCTTCTAAGAGTTTTACAATTTTGGTTAATCCTATTCCTGTAATTAATCCTATTCCAACAGCTACTATTTGTTCATTGGATACTACAAATATTTCAATTACTAGTAATGCATTTGGAGCAAATTATGTTTGGACTTCCAATGCAACTGATGTAACAGGTGCATCATCAGGTTCAGGTAACAATATCACAGATGCATTAACGGCAACAAGTACATTACCTGGAACAGTAATTTATACCATAACCCCTTCAGCAACAGGATGTACAGGATTGCCATTAATAGCTACAATAATTGTCAATCCATTACCTACTGCAACAATTACTGGTGATGCTACAATATGTACTAACACTTCTACTTTTATTACTTTTAGAGGAACTCCAGATGCTACGGTTACTTATACTATTAACGGAGTTACTAATCAAACAGTTGTATTGGATTCCACAGGAATTGCTTCAGTATCAACAGGTAACTTAACTACTACCACTACTTATGAGTTGGTTAGTATTCGCTCAGCTGGGACCCCATCTTGTTCTCAAGGTCAATTAGGGTCAATTATAATTACGGTTATACCTGTGCCATTAGTTAATTCAGTGATTTCATCACCAACAATTTGTTCTGGTCAGCCAATCGGAATCTCTCTTTCTAGTAATGTTAATAACGCTACTTTTAATTGGACTATTAACCCAATAGGAGTTTCAGTAGTTCCCGGTGTTAGCACTGGAAATATTATTTCTCAAGTAATAACAACTACTGGTGTTGTTCAAGGATCAGTAACCTATTCAGTAATTGCTAATGTTGGTTCATGTCAGGGCCCAATAACTCCAATAACAATTACTGTTAATCCAATTCCGGTATTAACTCCTTCAACTATATTACAATCAGTTTGTTCAGGAACAGTATCACCAATAATTTTATCAAGTAATGTAGCTGGAACGACATTCGATTGGAATGTTGTGCAATCAAATATTACTGGAGCAAGCAATGGATCTGGAAGTTCTATAGCGCAGGTATTAACTGCCACAAGTAATAATATTGGTGAAGCAGTTTATTCTGTTACCCCTTCAGTTGGAGGTTGCCCAGGTTCTTCAATTTTAATTAAAGTAAATGTAAATCCGATTCCAGTAGCTTCTGCCAATACAGCAGTCACTTCAATTTGTTCTTCATCAATTACCAATATTGCTTTAACAAGCACAGTTGCTGCCACCACTTTTTCATGGACTGTTATCCAAACTGGAATTTTTGGTGCATCATCAGGTACAGGAAATTCTATTGGACAAACATTAACTACCGTAGGTAACAATCCGGGATCAGTTCAATATACAATTACTCCAACGTTTAATGGATGTATTGGAACACCTATTTCTGTCCCAATCACTGTCAACCCAACTCCTGAAGTATTTGGTTCATCAACTTCAACGATTTGTAGTGGTGAAACTCCAAATATATCATTATTTCCAAGTATTGCTGCAACTACATTTTCATGGACCGTAAATGCTATAAATGTATTAGGAGCTCAATCTGGAACAGGTATTGTGATTAATGATGTTTTGACTGCGTCACCTAATTTAGGTACAGCAATTTATACAGTTACACCAACAGCAAATGGATGTTCAGGATCATCGTTAAATATTACTGTTTTGGTTAATCCAGTTCCAGCGCCACAAATAAAAAACGGAGTTATTTGTGTAAATCAATCTACGAACCTTTCTTTTCAAAATTATATTATAGATACCAATTTAAGCAATGCTAACTATGATTTTGTTTGGTATTATAATGGAGTAATTATAAGTGGGGCTATAGATAATTCGTACGAAGCCACTCGAGCAGGAAATTATTCAGTTATTGCAACCAATTCAGCTACAGGTTGTAAATCAGTATTAGCACAAGCGGTAGTTTCAGCTTCTTACCCAGGAACTTCAATTAATACTATTGAAACTTTGGCATTTAGTGATAATGCTACAATTACTGTTGATGTAAGTCCGATAAACACCATTTATCAATACACATTAGATAACGGACCAATCCAAAGTTCAAATATTTTTTCAAATGTATCACCCGGACAGCATGTTATTTTGGTAACAGACCAAAACGGGTGTACTAATTTAACTAAACTCATATCCATAATTGGATATCCAACCTATTTTACTCCAAATGGAGATAGTTATCACGATACATGGAACATTGTAGGACTTGGAGACTCAGCTAAAGTATTTATCTATGACAGATATGGAAAATTGATTAAACAAATTAGTCCTTCAGGTGAGGGCTGGGATGGCACTCTAAACGGCGAGTCCATGATTGCTTCAGATTATTGGTTTACAGTAGATTATTCAGAACCTCAAACTGGTGAGAGAAAATTATTTAGATCTCACTTTTCTTTAAAAAGGTAAATGTTAATTAATATTTTTTTCAAAAAGAGCTCTTTATAAAGCTCTTTTTATTTTTATTATTTTAATGTATAAATAATTACCTTTGATGCTTAATTTACAATAATGCTACAAAAGTCCCTCTTTGTTACAATATTACTATGTTGTTTTTTTTCAAATGCTCAAATAGTAATTAATGAAATAGATACTGACACCAATTCAACTGATGTAAAAGAATTTATTGAATTGAAGTCTACTATTCCTAATTTTGTATTAGATGGATATGTAGTTGTTTTTTTTAATGCCGGTAGTTCAAGTCCATACTCAGGAACGTCTAGTTATTATGCTATCGATTTAGACGGATTGGTTACAGATGGAAACGGAATAATTCTTCTAGGAAATCCCCAAGTTACCCCTTCAGCTTCGTTTATTATTCCTCAAAATACAATTCAGAATGGTCCAGATGCAGTAGCAATTTATTCAGGAAATGCTTCTGATTTTCCGATTAATTCTCCCGCAATCGCTACTAACTTAATCGATGCTTTAGTATATAGTAATAGCGGAACGACATTTGCTTCTGCATTAATGACAATTTTAGGAGAAACTATTTCTTATAATGAGAATATAAATAGTTTGGCTTCTTCTCAATCTATTCAGCGTAAAGCAGATGGAACCTACGAAGTCAAAACTCCTACACCTAGAGTTAATAATGATGGATCTGGAATTATTTATAATGGTATTTCTACTTCCTTTTCTTCTTCAGCAATAATTGAAGGACAAAGTTTTTCAATCACTTTTACAACTGATACTCCTGTATTAAATTCTTTAAATTTATCAATCACCTTGAATAATGGCAGTTTTAATTCAAATGATTATACAGGTAATTTAAACGTAACTATCCCTATTGGATCCTCTTCAGTTACATCCACAATACAAATTTTGAATGATGGTAATAATGAAGGTGACGAGAATATGAAAATTGTATTGGCTGCTGTTCCAAATGATTATGTAATTTTAAATAATAATATTTCCATAAGAGTTAACGATATCAATTTTGTAGTACAACCTTGGGGAACCCCTGTTCGTCCAACATACGGATTATGTCCTAGAGCTATTCCGACAGGTTATTATAGTACTTTGGAAGGTAAATCAGGAACAGCTTTGCGTCAAGCAATTTTAGATATTGTTGCAAATCCTAACATTGTTCGTGTTCAAAATTATGGCGATGCCTATGCCGTATTAAGAGATGCCGATCAAAATCCAGAAAACAGCGGGCAAGTTTGGATGATTTATGACGAACAACCCATTTCAAAAATTGATTACCAAACGGATAATAGCATAATTGGAAAGTGGAATCGGGAACACATTTATTGTCAATCAAGGCTTGGAATTCCTTCAACTTTTATTCCTAATGGAATTCCCGACGGAATTAACACATGGCGTTTAACAACTGGAAGTATTGATATTGAGGCAAGTCATGACGATACTCATCATCTTCGTGCGGTTGGAGGTCAAGAAAATAGCACTAGGAATAATAGAAATTACGGAGTAGATTATAACGGTCCTACAGGTAATTTAGGGAGTTGGAGAGGAGATGTTGCCCGAGCAATTTTTTTTATGGCAATAAGATATAGCAATTTAAATGTAGTTAATGGTGATCCTTCAAGTTCTCCAACAGGTCGAATAGGAGATTTAGCAACGTTGTTGTCATGGAATACTTTAGATCCTGCTGACGATTTTGAAATGAATAGAAATAATGTAATTTACAATTGGCAGATGAATAGAAACCCATTTATTGATTATCCAACTTTAGTAAATTATGTATTTGGAAGTTTAACAAATGCAATCTGGAATGCACCACTTTCAAATGCTAATAATAACCAAAAATCCGTAACTATATATCCGAATCCGACTAATAATCAAATTGTTATTTCTGGATTAGAGCAAATGAGTAAATTAGAGATTTTTACCCTTTCAGGAGTAAAAGTTAATAGTTTTAAAGTTTCAAATGAGATACAGGTAGACCTTAATTTACCTTCAGGAATTTATTTGGTTAAAATTACTTCTGATTCGCTTTCAACTACAAAAAAGCTAATTATTAACTAATTAATTTTCAATTGACTATATTTGAAAATGGAGGAAAAATTTCAATTGCCAGTAGGATTTATTAAAAATACTTTTTGTGTTTTTGAAGAGATTTTACCGCCAGATTTTAACAATAATAAGTTTGATTATGTAAGTAAGTCGGGGAGTAGTTACTATTTTTCTAAACATGGAATGTACCGACTCTCTAACCATTGGGGACGATTAGCAAATAGCAAATGGCGATTACTCTCATCTGATCTTATTACTGATTCCAAATATAAATGGGGTTATGCTCCTTGGGAATCCTTTTATCCTGACAATTCTACTGATAAATTGTATTTTATCCAACCAGATTTTACTAATAATACGGTTAATTACCAACATAAAAATGCTTCTGAATTTGACAATAAAGCGATTCTTAGAACAAGTTTTGAAACAGCAAAAAGAATTAAACAAATACGTAATTTAATGAACTTAACTTCTTGGGCTAAGTATTTTGATTATGAAGATATTAACGAGTTAAGAAAGAAAATTATTCTAGAATTGGTTTACACCGATAAATCTTTGGAAGAAATAAAACGTGAGTTTCAATAAAAATAAATAGTGTGAGTAGAAATACCGAAAAAAATATCAAAAAGCACAACGATAAATTACACAAAGCTCAGGCTAAAGTAAAAAGCGCTTCTATTGTTAGAAAAGAAATGTTAAAGAAAATAGTTCGAAAGTTCAATTCGGATTCCGAAAGTAATTTGTAAATACGTTACTTTCCGATACAGAAATTAGCAAAAATATTACCTAAAAGTTCATCATTAGTGACTTCACCAGTGATCATTCCGAAATGATATAAAGCCTCTCGAATATCAATTGCCATCAAATCACTTGAAATATTAGTTTGCAATCCGAAGTTTACTTTCTGAATTTCTTCTAACGCTTTTTGTAATGAATCGTAATGACGGGTATTGGTCACAATAGTTTCATTATTTCGTAAAGCCCCAGTATTTACAAAGGATAATAACTGAATTTTTAGCTCGTCAACACCAATATTCTCTTTAGCACTCATGAAAATTAGTTGAATGTTTAAAGTTTCAAGTTCTTCACGGATAGTCGAAATTTCAAATTCTGTCATTAAATCCAGTTTGTTGATTATTACAACCAACGGCTTTAACGGAAATTGATTTTTAATTTTTTCCAATTCGAAAATGTACTCTGAACTTTGAACTTTGAACTTTAAACTATCAAACAAATAAAGAACTACTTGGGCTTGTTCGATTTTTTCAAATGTTTTTTTGATGCCAATACTTTCAATTACGTCTTCTGTATCGCGAATTCCAGCAGTATCTATAAATCGAAATCCAATGCCGCCAATAACCAATTCATCTTCAATGGTGTCGCGTGTAGTACCTGCAATTTCTGATACGATGGCGCGTTCTTCATTCAATAAAGCATTCAATAAAGTTGATTTTCCAACATTGGGTTCACCCACAATCGCAATAGGGATTCCGTTTTTAATCACATTACCAACTGCAAACGAATCAATTAATCGTTTCAATACAAATTCAATACGATTCAATAATTCTCTAAAATGAGTTCTATCTGCAAAAGTAACATCTTCTTCGGCAAAGTCCAATTCCAATTCGATTAATGAAGCAAAATTCAATAATTCTTGACGCAATTGCATAATTTCATTACTAAATCCTCCGCGCATTTGTTGCATTGCAATTTGGTGTGAAGCCTCATTATCAGACGAAATTAAATCGGCAACCGCTTCTGCTTGTGACAAATCCATTTTACCATTTAAAAAAGAACGTAAGGTAAACTCTCCTGCATTTGCCATACGGCAACCTTTTCGAAGTAATAATTGAATAATTTGCTGCTGAATATAAGTGGAACCATGACAAGAAATTTCGATCGTATTTTCACCTGTATAAGAGTTATTTCCTTTAAAAATAGAAACTAAAACTTGGTCGATTACTTTTAGGCCATCTACAATATGCCCTAAATGCAAAGTGTGCGACTTTTGGTTGCTAATATCTTTACCAGAAATGGAGCTAAAAACCAACTTTACAATGGATATAGCATTTGAACCAGAAACACGAATAACAGCGATTGCTCCTGATCCAGAAGGTGTTGCTAAGGCTACAATGGTGTCATTTTGAATCATAGTTTAAAAATCAAGTGGCAAAGTTACAAAGAAATTACTTGGTTATAAACCCTACTATTTTTAAATAAAAAAAATCCGAAATTTCAATTTAGAAAATTCGGATTTAATTGACCATTATATTGGTTTGGTTGGTTAATTGTTAAGCATTACAGGCATTACAAGCATAGTAACGGTTTCACCTTCTTCTAATCCGTCAACGGGAGTTAAAATTCCAGCACGATTTGGTAATGACATTTCAAGCATAATCATATCCGATTGTAGATTGGTTAACATTTCTGTTAAAAATCTCGAATTGAAACCAATTTGCATATCGTCACCTTGATAATCACAAGTCAATCTCTCTTCTGCTTTGTTAGAATAATCGATATCTTCAGCTGATATATTCAATTCAGCTCCTGCAATTTTTAAACGAATTTGGTGGGTTGTTTTATTAGAGAAAATAGCTACACGACGAACAGAGTTTAAAAATTGAGTTCTGTCAATCATTAATTTATTTGGGTTTTCTTTTGGAATAACCGCTTCGTAATTTGGATATTTACCATCGATCAAACGACACATTAAAATGTAATTATCAAATGAGAAAGTTGCATTGCTATCATTGTATTCAATTTTAATTTCTGCATCTGACGTACCTAAAATGCTCTTTAAAATATTCAAAGGTTTTTTCGGCATAATAAAATCAGCTACTTGCGAAGATTTTACGTCAGTTCTAGCATATTTAACTAATTTATGAGCATCTGTTGCAACAAAAGTCAATCCTTCTGGTGAAAATTGGAAGAAAACCCCAGACATAACTGGACGTAAATCATCATTTCCAGCTGCAAAAATAGTTTTGCTAATTGCTGTAGCTAGAACCTCGGCAGGAACTAATGTAGTTGAAGGATTTTCAAGATTCACTGACTTTGGAAACTCACTTCCGGGCGAATAAGCCAATGCGTATTTTCCTGAATTAGAACTAATTTCAATAGTGCTATTTTCCTCAACAGTGAAGGTAAGTGGTTGCTCAGGAAATGTTTTTAATATTTCTAAAAGTAATTTTGCAGGAACCGCAACACTGCCTTTGCTTTCAGAATCGATATCTAAGGTTGCCGACATTGTGGTTTCTAAATCTGAAGAAGAAACAGTTAATGTTTTGTTATCTAATTCAAATAAAAAATTATCTAAAATAGGTAAAGTATTACTACTGTTAATAACACTCCCTAATACTTGTAATTGTTTCAATAAGTACGAACTCGATACTATAAACTTCATCTTTGGCTTTTTTTAATCAATCTTAAATTCTGAATTTTTCAGAATTATTTCTATTTATTTTTACAAATATATCTTAATCTTATCAAATAGTGAAAACAAATTTATTAACAATTATTTACTGTATTTTCTTTTTCTTAGGAAAGTAAAAAGTAATCCGAAAATTGCAAGAGTAATTAATGGTAAACCTACGCTTATTATCTGAGCACTTGTATAATTATTATATACTTTTTCTTTGTCTAAAACAGGCAGATTTACTACTTTACTTCGAATGTTAATAAGTCCGGTGTCATCTAATAAATAATTGACACAATTCATCATAAATTCTTTATTTCCATATAATTTATTGGTCCATTTATCATAACCCAACTCCAAGGGCAGGAAGTTTTTATCCAATTGATTTTTAATCACATCTCCATCAGAAATTAGGATCATCTTATTGTGTTTACCTATACTTTGGAACGATAACTCCTGAAATGGTAACACTCGATTTTCAAATGCCGAACGAAATTTACCTTCTAGTAATACCGCAACAGGAATATTTCCATTATTTACAAATTCAGATTGCTCTGGTCGATCATTAACCATATCTAATTTAACTTCAACCGGAGCGCCAACTAATCTTGAATAAGGAGAAGATTGTAATAAAATCGTTTTCTTTATACTGTTTTTTAGTGTATCAATTCCATTGGTAAATTCAAATTTTACAGCATCAAGATTACTCACAATTGCATGCTTTGAAGTTGGGTAAACCAAAGGGGAATAAAACCAAGGAAACTGATTGTATTGAGTTTCGCTACCATTTTCGCCTGTTGCAAGTGTAATAGGAGCAGCCATAATATCTTTAACTAAGTTAGGGTTTAATCTAACTCCATATTTAAAGAACATATCGTTTAAATTTAAATCGTTTGGAAAGGCTAAAGTAGTACCAGATTCATTGTATAAACTATCCATTTCAATATTAACTTGATCAATAAGCCATAGTGTTTTACCACCATTTATAACAAATTGATCCAAAACAAGCTTTTCTTCGTCGGTGAATCTTTCAATTGGTTTAACAATAATAGCAAGATCGTATTTCTTCAATACCGCAAGAGTTTCAATAGGTTTTTTTGCAACAGAATCTAAAGTGAAAGTCCCAATAAAACAGTTTTCTTTGACTTGCTTAATAAAATCTCCCATTAATATGTCGCTTAACTCTCCATTCCCCTTAATTACCGCAATTTTTATTTGTTTTGGTTTGGTAACTGTATTAAATGCGCTTGTGAATACATATTCTAAATGCTGAACTGAACTCACTACTTTTTCAGTAATTGAGGCACCTATAATATTCTTTAACAAAGGAACTTTTGTACTTCTACCATGATAGGTTGCAATTGCCCATGGAAAAGCGACTTCTTGTATTTGTTTTCCTTTATTATTTAAGGTTACATTTATAGGAGTTAATCCTCTTTCAAGAAATGCTTGAATGGTATCATCTCTTTTATCTTCTTCTTCTAATGGATTCACAAATTGAAATATAATATTTGAATTATAAGCTTTAAATTCTTCTAATATTTGTTGTGTTTCAGTTTGCAATTTCTTCATTTCACCTGGAAATTCTCCTTTTAAGAAAACATCAATAATTAAAGGTTCTTTGATGTCTTTAATTATTTTTAAAGTAGTAGGTGAAAGGGTATAACGGTGATCTTCTGTTAAGTCAAAACGCTGAAAATAAAAGTTACCTGCTAGATTAATTAAAACTAGAACAAGTGTTATTAATAATACTGATTTTAGATTTTTATTTTTCATCATTACAATTTTAAAGAATTTAATTTAAAAACAGTAAGTGAAATAAAAAATACGGTTACGCTTGAAAAGTATAACAAATCGCGCGTATCAATTACACCGCGACTCATACTTTTAAAATGGCTGTTCATACCCAAATAGGAAATACTACTTTCCAAATTTGGTAGATAATTTGCAATTCCGTCGAACCCGTAATAGAAAGTAAAACACAATAAAACAGCTACCAAAAAGGCAATAATTTGGTTATTAGTTATCGATGAGGTGAATATCCCAATGGAGCAATAGCCTGAAATTAAGAATAACAATCCAAAATAAGAACCGATAGTGCTTCCCATATCAATATTACCTTCTGGAATTCCAAGCTTAGAAATTACATATACATAAATGAATGTTGGAATAATTGCAATTACAATTAAAAATAACGAACCTAAAAATTTCCCACCTACAATTTCCCATGTGTTTAAGGGCTTGGTTAAAAGCAATTCTAGAGTTCCCTGTTTCATTTCGTCAGAGAAACTTCTCATGGTTACTGCAGGAATTAGAAATAGTAATATCCAAGGTGAAATGGTAAAAAACGGAGTCATGTCGGCAAAACCAGAATCTAAAATATTGTATTCACCATTAAAAATCCATAGAAACAAACCGTTTAGGATTAAGAAAATAGTGATTACTAAGTAGCCAATCGGTGATCCGAAAAATGATCTAATCTCTCTAAATAATATTGCTTTCATTATTTTTTTTAAATATTTAAACTTCAACCCAAAGAAACCAATTTATCAACGCTCCAAGCCTCAGGTTTATTATTAAATAGTTTTTTTGTATCTGTCCAAATTTCGAAAAAAAGTTCGGAATTTCTATAATTTTCTAAGTCTTGTTCGGTTTCCCAATAACTATAAGTAAAGAAAATACAAGGATCGGTTTTGTCTTGATACAATTCTAACAAACGATTTCCTGGCGCATTTCGTATTTTAACTTTTATTTTATCGAAATTTTCTAAGAAATTTAAAATCTTATCATTGTGAAAACTCATTTTTACAATTCTAATAAACATAAATTAGATATTAAAAAATTGTATAGTAATACTATCTCTGTAATTAAGTCCTAATAAACTTGAAGCACTTCCAACGCTCATAGGATTGCTTCTAAATATTGCGATTTCTAAATATCCAGCTTCATTAAAAATAGCTAATTTATCTCCTTCGTAATCCTTAATAGGATATTTCCCTGAATTACCAATATCGGAATATTTAGCCCAAATATTTTTTATAGAATTCGATTTTTTCTGTAATCTATTTTGTAATAATGGAATCTCATAAGGTCTACCTTTTCCAACTTCTATAAAAAGTTTCTTGGAGATATTCGTAACTATGTTCCCAAAATGATCAATGTAAATTACATATCCTTTTATTGAATTTTTATCAGCTGCAACACTTGGTTGAATTTCGGTAACTTCTTTAATAGTAGTTATTTCTTTTCCAATAACGTTCAATAATCCACCTTTCGAAAGATGGCTCGCTACAGTAATAAATACATCTAGATCGGTTGCGTCTTCTGGTAAGCGATCATGGATATTTATTGTAACCATTTTTTGTGGTGAGATTTTTTGAGTTAATATACTAAGTATACCATTGTCTGCACAAATAAAATAATGATCATTCCATTGCATAGCAATATGCTGATTTTCTTTATTTTTTTCAGCATCAACTCCAATTAAGTGAACTGTTCCTTTAGGGAAACTTAAGTACGCAGCACCAATAATATAACTTGCTTGAAGGGTATTAAACGGATCGATGTTATGTGATATATCTACAATTATTGCTTCTGAATTTTCTCCCAATATTTTCCCTTTCAAAGCACCTACAAAGTGATCTTTGAGTCCATAATCAGTGGTAAGAGTAATTATTGACATAAAATTGTTTATAACTAATTCAAGGATTTAAACCTAAATTATATTAAATTTGAAATGCAAAGCTAATAATTATCGGCGACTAATTTTTAATTAAATCCAATACATTTGAACGAAAGAACTATCGAGCTCATAGACATCGCTCCAAAAGACTTCTGGGGCGCTCAAGACACTCATCTTGAAACAATTAAAAAGTACTATCCAAAGTTAAAAATTGTGGCTCGTGGCACAACTATAAAAGTTTTTGGAGAGAAAGAAGCTCTAGATGAATTTGAAAAAAGATTCAATAGGCTGATGGTTCATTTCAGTAGGTACAATAATATCGATGACAATGTTATTGAAAGGGTGATTCAAAGCGATGCGCAAGACGACAATCGAATGGATGCTAGAGATAATATTTTAGTACATGGAGTTGGTGGCAAAATTATTAAAGCGATGACTGCCAATCAGCATTTATTGGTTCAAACTATCAATAAAAATGATATGGTATTTGCTGTAGGTCCAGCTGGAACAGGTAAAACATATACTGGTGTTGCAATGGCGGTAAAAGCATTGAAGGAAAAACAAGTAAAGAGAATTATATTGACTCGTCCTGCTGTTGAAGCGGGTGAAAATTTAGGTTTTCTGCCGGGCGATATGAAGGAAAAACTGGATCCATATATGCAGCCACTATATGATGCCTTGCGAGACATGTTGCCCAACGAAAAATTAGAAGATTATATCTTAAAAGGCATTATTCAAATTGCTCCTTTGGCTTTTATGAGAGGAAGAACTTTAGACAATGCATTTGTAATTTTGGACGAAGCTCAAAATACTACCCATTCCCAAATGAAAATGTTTTTGACTCGTATGGGAAAAAATGCCAAATTTATGATTACAGGTGACCCGGGGCAAGTAGATCTTCCAAGACGAACTATTTCGGGATTAAAAGAAGCTTTACTGGTATTAAAAGATGTTGATGGAATTGGTATAATTTACCTAGATGATAAAGATATTGTACGCCACAGATTAGTGAAAAAAGTAATTGATGCATACAAGCAAATTGAGAATCATGATTAATATTTGAAGTTAATAAAATAATAATAATATTTCTATTTCTACTTTGCTTTCTTATTTAAAACAATCTATTTTTGCACCACACAACAACAAATATCTACATTAAATGAATACAATAACTACGACGAATTTTAATTTTCCAAATCAAAAATCAGTTTACCACGGAAAAGTTCGTGAAGTTTATAATATAAACAATGAGCTATTGGTAATGGTTGCCACCGATAGATTATCTGCTTTTGATGTTGTGATGCCAAAAGGAATTCCTTTCAAAGGGCAGATCTTAAATCAAATTGCCACAAAATTCATGGAATTAACTCAGGATATTGTTCCGAATTGGTTAATTGCAACCCCAGATCCAAACGTAGCTATCGGACATTTATGTGAGCCCTTTAAAGTAGAAATGGTAATTCGTGGGTATGTTTCTGGTCATGCTGCTCGGGAGTATGCTGTGGGAAAAAGAGTCTTATGTGGGGTATCTATGCCAGAAGGTTTGAAAGAAAACGATAAATTTCCAAAACCTATAATAACTCCGTCTACAAAAGCAGATAATGGTGAACACGATGAAGATATTTCTCGTGAGGACATTCTGTCAAAAGGAATTGTTTCAGAGGAAGATTATTTAGTTTTAGAAAATTACACTCGCGCATTATTCCAACGAGGAACTGATATTGCAGCTAGCCGTGGATTGATATTGGTGGACACCAAATATGAATTTGGAAAAACCAAAGACGGTAAAATTGTATTAATAGATGAAATTCACACCCCCGATTCTTCTCGTTATTTCTATGCTGATGGTTATCAGGAACGACAAAATAATGGCGAAGAGCAAAAACAACTTTCTAAAGAGTTTGTGAGACGCTGGTTAATTGAAAACGGTTTTCAGGGCAAAGAAGGTCAGGCGATTCCAAATATGACTGACACATATATTCAAACTGTTTCTGATCGGTATATTGAATTATTTGAAAATATTATTGGTGAGAATTTCATTAAAGCGGATATATCAGATATTAATTATCGAATTGAAAAGAACGTATTAGAATATTTATCAAAAAAGTAAACTTCTCTTAATTTTATTTGTACTTCAATTTCGATATCCTCATAAACGAACTTAAATTAGTTCGTTTTTTTTGTATAAAACTATAGTTATTAACAATTTGATAAATATATATTTGATAACTTTTAACTTTTAAAATTAACAATTTGATTAAATTTTTTTAAGTTTGATATAATATTAATAGAATTTTATTAATTTTGTTATATTAGTGGAGTCCAGAAACTACTTTAAACAACGGGGCGGAACCGAAAAGCCTTACGAGTAAGAAAACCAAATTAACCAATTTAATTATGACAAATTTAATGTTTATTCCAAGTTTGATTGGAAAGTTAGCACCTACTGATTATGTAGGATTTACCTTTTTTGTTGG
>CALPMA020000020.1 GCA_943324545.2 Chitinophaga pinensis | reverse complement strand
TTTAAAGATAACAAACAATGAGCAAAAGAACGTTTCAACCATCGAAAAGAAAGAGAAGAAATAAGCACGGATTTATGGACAGAATGGCTTCTGCTAATGGAAGAAAAGTCCTTGCTCGAAGAAGAGCTAAAGGAAGACATAAGTTGACTGTTTCATCTGAACCAAGACATAAAAAATAATGTTTATTTAAACATATATAAAGGCGTTACTGTTATTAGTATCGCCTTTTTTTATATCTTTAAACTAATAAAATAAATAAGGCTAAAAAAATAAAACTAACTACACAACACCTACATCAAAATGCCAAAAGACAATTCAATAAAATCGATTTTAATTATAGGCTCAGGACCTATTGTTATTGGACAAGCCTGTGAATTTGATTATGCAGGATCACAATCCGCTCGTTCCATTCGTGAAGAAGGGATAGAAGTAATTTTGATCAATTCAAATCCAGCAACTATTATGACCGACCCTTCAATGGCGGATCATATTTATTTAAAACCATTAACTACTAAATCAATTATTGAAATTCTAAAAGAACATCCACAAATAGACGCTGTATTATCAACAATGGGTGGACAAACCGCTTTAAATTTATGCTTGGAAGCAGATGAAAAAGGGATTTGGGAAGATTTTGGAGTACGTTTAATTGGTGTTGATATTAACGCGATAAATATTACTGAAGATCGTGAGCAATTCAAACAACTTTTAGCTAAAATTAATGTTCCTACCGCTCCTGCTAAAACGGCTACTTCCTTTTTAAAGGGAAAAGAAATCGCTCAAGAATTTGGATTTCCGTTGGTAATCCGACCTTCATTTACACTTGGTGGAACTGGCGCAGCTTTTGTTCACCATAAAGAAGAATTTGATGAATTATTAACTCGAGGCTTAGAGGCGTCACCTATTCACGAAGTTTTAATTGACAAAGCTTTAATTGGTTGGAAAGAATACGAATTAGAACTTTTACGTGATAAAAATGATAATGTAGTGATAATCTGTTCTATTGAAAATATGGATCCAATGGGAATTCATACTGGAGATAGTATTACCGTGGCTCCTGCAATGACTTTATCGGATACCACCTTTCAAAAGATGCGTGACATGGCGATTTTAATGATGAGAAGTATCGGAAATTTTGCTGGAGGCTGTAACGTTCAATTTGCAGTTTCACCAGATGAAAAAGAAGATATTGTTGCTATTGAAATTAATCCTCGTGTTTCAAGATCATCAGCGTTAGCTTCAAAAGCAACTGGTTATCCAATTGCGAAAATTGCTTCGAAATTGGCATTAGGATACCACTTAGATGAATTACAAAATCAAATTACCAAATCTACTTCTGCTTTATTCGAACCAACTTTAGATTATGTAATTGTAAAAATACCCCGTTGGAATTTCGACAAGTTTGAAGGTGCAGATCGAACTTTAGGACTTCAAATGAAATCAGTTGGAGAAGTAATGGGTATTGGCCGTTCTTTCCAAGAAGCGTTACATAAAGCCACACAATCATTAGAAATAAAGAGAAACGGACTTGGTGCCGATGGAAAAGGATATAAAAACTACGAGCAAATTATTGAGAAACTTACTTATGCAAGTTGGGATGGAGTATTTGTAATTTATGATGCTATTGCAATGGGAATTCCGTTGAGCAGAATTTATGAAATCACAAAAATTGATATGTGGTTTTTAAAACAATATGAAGAATTATATGTTTTACAAAAAGAAATATCAAATTTTAAAGTAGATACTTTACCAAAAGAATTATTGTTAGAAGCCAAACAAAAAGGTTTTGCAGACCGTCAAATTGCTCATATGATGGGCTGTTTAGAAAGTCAAGTATACAAGTTGCGTGAAGAGAAAAATGTAAAACGAGTTTACAAATTGGTTGATACTTGTGCTGCGGAATTTAAAGCAAAAACACCCTATTACTACTCTACTTTTGAAGCAGAAATTGAAACTGCCAGCGGAACTAAATACGTAGACAATGAGAGTATTGTAACCGAAAAGAAAAAAATAGTTGTATTGGGCTCAGGTCCAAATAGAATTGGACAAGGAATTGAATTTGATTATTCTTGTGTTCACGGAGTTTTAGCAGCAGCAGAATGTGGTTATGAAACCATAATGATCAATTGTAATCCGGAAACTGTTTCAACTGATTTCGACACTGCCGATAAATTGTATTTTGAACCAGTATTCTGGGAACATATTTATGACATTATAAGACACGAGAAACCAGAAGGTGTAATAGTGCAATTAGGTGGTCAAACAGCATTAAAATTAGCAGAAAAACTATCTAAGCATGGAATTAAAATCATAGGAACCAGTTTTGACGCCTTAGATTTAGCGGAAGACAGAGGTCGTTTTTCTGAGCTTTTAACCGAATTGAAAATTCCTTTTCCGCAGTTCGGTATTGCTGAAACAGCCGACGAAGCTTCACAATTAGCGGATGTATTAGACTTTCCACTTTTAGTTAGACCTTCTTATGTATTGGGTGGTCAAGGGATGAAAATTGTAATCAATAAGCAAGAATTAGAGGAACATGTTATCGATTTATTAAAATCGATCCCTGGAAATAAGCTACTATTAGACCACTATTTAGACGGTGCAATTGAAGCTGAAGCCGATGCCATTTGTGATGGTGAAAATGTTTATATCATTGGAATAATGGAACACATTGAGCCTTGCGGAGTGCACTCTGGAGATAGTAATGCGACTTTACCTCCATTTAACCTTGGGGAATTTGTATTGCAACAAATTAAAGACCATACTAAAAAAATTGCTTTGGCGCTGAGAACTGTTGGTTTAATAAACATACAATTTGCGATAAAAGACGATACCGTTTATATTATTGAAGCCAATCCCAGAGCTTCGAGAACAGTTCCCTTTATTGCGAAAGCGTATGGCGAACCTTATGTAAATTATGCTACAAAAGTAATGTTAGGCCAAAATAAAGTAACCGATTTCAAATTCAATCCGCAATTAAAAGGGTATGCAATTAAGCAACCTGTTTTTTCATTTAGCAAATTCCATGGGGTAAATAAGGCACTTGGACCAGAAATGAAATCTACGGGTGAGAGTATTTTATTTATTGATGATTTAAAAGACGATCAATTCTATGAGTTGTATTCCAGAAGAAAAATGTACTTAAGTAAATAATATCGAATAAACATTAAAAAGTCTCAAGCAATTGGGGCTTTTTTTTATTCTATGTCTTTAATATAGTCATCGTATTCAAGATAAAATAGTTCCAAAGCATTCATTTTATCATTAAAAAAATCAAATATTTCATCCCAATATTTAGGATTACTTACGCTTACATTTAATTTTTCGACCCAAACTCTGCTAATTGTTTTACCATTTTCTAAACAAAAAATTTTCTCAAATACCAAATCAGAAATAAACTCCTCTTCCAAAATATTTTTTAGCGATTCTAATTTTTCAAAATATTGAATTCTCTTGATATCATTTCGGCTTTCAATATCGATTTGGACCTGTGCTTTTGTATTTTCAACGTAAAATTTAAATGAGAAATCTTTAATCTTCGTATTGTACAAAATCCATTTCCGAGGGTATTTATTTGCAAATGAAATCCAAAACTCTCTTTTCAAACGTTGATTTTCTTCTTTACTATACATTTAGCACTATTGTTTATTGTCTGTTGATTTTCAAATAGTTGTAAAATACGATTTAATACTCTACATTTATAACTATTTAGCTGCAAAAATAGAACATCAATATGGATTTTTCAGATTTTTTAAAATATGTTCCAAAAATAAAACAAGAAAAACTTCTTGCTGAACAAGCTCACTTAAAGATGGTGCCTGTAGAACGTGTTTTAGAAGTTGAAAAATTCAAAAACGGTTCTAATAATCCTAAAAAAGCAGCTGTAATGATGTTGATTTATCCTAAAAACAACAAGTCTCATTTAGCTTTAATTGTTAGGAATACCTATGCCGGAGTTCATTCGGCACAAATCGGATTTCCAGGTGGAAAAGTCGAATTAGAAGACAATTCGTTAATCCAAACCGCTTTAAGAGAAACACATGAGGAGATTGGAATTCATCCTGACAAAATTGAAGTTATTAAGTCATTTACAGAGGTTTTTATTCCGCCAAGTAATTTTATTGTAGCTCCATTCTTAGGAATTAGTTATACTGAATTAGAATTTATTGAGCAGGTAGAAGAAGTTTCGGGAATAATTGAATTTCCATTACTTGATTTTTTGAATGAAAAAACAATCGTAAATAAGATAATGGACACTTCCTATGGAACTAATATTGAGGTTCCAACGTTTTATATTAAAGAACATTATGTTTGGGGAGCTACTGCCATGATGATGAGCGAGTTGAAAGAAGTACTAAAAAGTTCGTTTAAAAATTAATTTGTAAATTAGCGTTTCAAATTGAAAATTAAATATGGTTTTAATTAAAAGAAACCCTTTTGGACATATACTTTTTATTAAAAAATGGTTGATTCGAATTTTCGGTGGTATCACCCATAAAAGGTACCGTGGATTCAATCATTTGCAAATTGAGGGATCAGAAATCATCAAAGCTTTACCGGACACTAATGTGCTTTTTATATCCAATCATCAAACCTATTTTGCTGATGTGGTCGCAATGTTTCATGTATTTAACGCCAGTTTATCAGGTCGCGATAATTCAATTAAGAATGTAGGGTACTTATGGAATCCTAAGTTAAATATTTATTATGTAGCTGCAAAAGAAACAATGCACGCCGGTTTATTGCCTAAAATTCTAGCTTATGCAGGTGCAATAACAGTTGAAAGAACCTGGCGTTCTCAAGGCAAAGACGTTATTGAAAAACGAGATGTAAACCCTAATGACACAGAAAATATTCGAATTGCATTGGAAGACGGTTGGGTAATTACTTTTCCACAGGGAACTACAAAATCATTTAAACCGGTAAGAAAGGGTACTGCTCATATCATAAAACAATACCGACCTATTGTAATTCCAATTGTAATTGACGGTTTTAGACGTTCCTTTGATAAGAAGGGTTTGCGATTAAAAAAGAAAGGAATTCAACAATCATTTGTCATTAAAAAACCTTTAGAAATTGATTATGATAATGATACTATTGAGGAAATTGTTGAAAAAGTAGAATTTGCGATTGAGCAACATCCTTCGTTTTTAAAAGTAGTTCCAGCCGAAGAAATAGAGAATTAATATTTTGGCCTATATTTTAAAAATTCTTGTTTAAATAATAGTTTACCAATAAATCTACATACCTACTGTAGCCTTCTAATCCCTCTTTTTGTTGATTCATTTTAAGAAAACGATCGTAGAAAATATGGAATCCTGTTTCTATAAAAGACTCGTAATTGTCCCAAAAACATTCACTTTCATTATAATTATTTATAATTCCTGGATGAATTGTTTTTAGCAATATTTTAAATTGTAATTCATCTCTAAATCTCCAATTACTCAGGCAATAATGCAAGGCATGGCTGTAACCAGAATATTGAAAATAAAGATTATCATTATTAATGGATGCTAAAAAACCAATGAAATTAGCTTCACTTTCTGAGGCAAATCCTAGTTGGTGTGCCATTTCATGGGTTACAGTGGTAGGAAAATTATACATTGGAATTTTATAATTTACTTGAGCTTCATTTGTAAATGGATTTAAATATCCGCTAAAACCCATATAACTTAAAGGCAAACTAAAAAGGGATTTTTTAATACTTGGATGATCGTAATTGAGTAATGGGATTTTTTTGGAAAGAAATTGATAACCATTTAAATTCATTTCAAAAACCTGTTCCTGAGAATAGGGAAAAATAACTTTTAATGAATCATTTTGAGTTATTTGAGTATGAATAGAATTGGTTTTTGCAATTAATAGTTTAGTGAATTTCAATAAATCTTGATTGGAATATTCTTTATGAATTTTCAATTTTTCAAATAAAGGAACGCGGTAATAATTCAACCCCCAGAGAATATTGAAAAAAAAATAAAAAACAGATAAGTAGCTGAGAATTTTAAGTATTCTATCTTTCCAGGAAAGGTTGTTCGTTTTACGATTTTTAATATAACCAATAATTAAAAAAACTATAACCAATAAATAGCCAAAATCACCTAAAGAAAATGGGATAAATCCAAAAAATAACCTTGAAATATTTGATGTAATTTTATATAATCCATTACTGTAAAAAATTTCAATAAATTCAGGAAAATATGAAATTAATTGGACTAATATAATTTGAATTAGGAATGCTAAAGGGAGATAATATTTATTCTGCATAACATTAAAATAGATTGTTAAAGTAACAAATTTTGAATGAATTATTAAATTTAAAATTATTGTTTTTTTATTATAAAACTATCTTGTGTCTTTGTAACTTTGAAAAATAAAATTAAGAAATAAAAAATTTAGCGATGAGTCAAGAAATTAGAAACCTCGAGCCAAAAGCACTTTGGAATAAATTTTCCGATTTAAATGCGGTTCCACGACCTTCAAAAAAAGAAGAACGTGTAATTGAATTTATAAAAAACTTTGGACATAATTTAGGATTAGAAACTTTTGAAGATGAAATACGAAATGTAATCATCAGAAAACCAGCTACTCCTGGTATGGAAAA
The DNA here is from genome assembly GCA_943324545.2 of Chitinophaga pinensis. GTDB lineage: Bacteria > Bacteroidota > Bacteroidia > Flavobacteriales > Flavobacteriaceae > Flavobacterium. The sequence continues at coordinate 15,956 of CALPMA020000020.1, read as the reverse complement.
TAGAAAAGCGGTAGTACTTCAAGGGCATTTAGATATGGTTCACCAAAAAAATTCTGATACTATTTTTGACTTTGATACACAAGGAATTGACATGTATGTTGATGGTGATTGGGTTCGAGCAAAAGGAACAACTTTAGGTGCTGATAATGGATTAGGAGTGGCAATGATAATGGCTGTATTAGAAAGTACAACAATGAAGCATCCCGCAATTGAAGCCTTATTTACAATTGATGAAGAAACTGGAATGACAGGAGCTTTGAACCTGAAAGGAGGCCTTTTAAATGGTGAGATCCTATTGAATATGGATACGGAGGAAGACGATGAAATTGATATTGGTTGTGCCGGAGGAATTGATGTTACTGCGACTAGAAAATACAATGAAGAAGAAACTCCTAAAGGTTCTGTAGGTTATACTATTACAGTAAAAGGACTTAATGGCGGTCACTCAGGAATGGATATTCATAAAGGTTTAGGAAACGCAAATAAAATAATGAACCGATTATTATTTGATGGTTTTGAGAATTTCGGACTTCAAATTGCCGAAATAAATGGTGGTAGTTTGAGAAATGCAATTCCGAGAGAAAGCGTTGCAAAAATTATTGTAGCCCAAATGTATGATGAAGCTTTCGTTTTTGACATGCAAGAAATTATTAACGATATCAAATCCGAATATAAAACTACAGAACCCAACTTAGTTATTGAAATTACAAAATCGGAATTACACAATAGTGTAATGGATTTAGGGGTTCAAGAAGGAATTATTCGTTCTATTTATGCCGCTCATAATGGCGTTTATAGAATGAGTGCCGATATGGAAGATTTAGTAGAAACGTCAAATAATTTGGCGCGAGTAATCATCAAAGACGGTGAAATTACCATTGGTTGTTTAACCCGTTCCTCTGTGGAAACGTCTAAGTTTGATTTGGCTAATTCCTTACGATCCGTATTTGAATTGTGTGGTTGTGTGGTTACTTTAACAGGATCTTATCCTGGGTGGACTCCCAATATAAATTCAGAAATTCTGGATGTACTAGTTTCAATTTATGAAAAGCAAAACAATCATAAACCAAAAGTTGTAGCTTGCCACGCAGGATTAGAATGTGGAATTTTAGGAACTAATTATCCGGAAATGGATATGATTTCATTTGGTCCAACCATTCATGGAGCGCACTCCCCAGATGAAAGAGCAAGTATAAAATCGGCTCAGAAATTCTGGAAATTTGTTATAGAAATATTAGAGAGTATTCCGTTAAAAAAATAGAGTAAAATAAAACGCCCTTTAATGAGGGCATTTTATTTATAATGATATTACTATAAATTCACTTCTTCTATTAGCTTGGTGCTGTTCCTCAGTACAATCAACTCCATCCAAACAATTATTCACCAACTTTGTTTCCCCATACCCTTTTGCTGTTAATCTATCTGTAGATATACCCTGTTTTATTAACCAGTTTCGAGTTGCATTAGCCCGATTATCAGATAAAATAGAATTGTATGCTTGGGTTTGTCGGCTATCAGTATGTGAACTAATTTCAATTTTCATTGTTGGATATTCCAATAATACCTCTAAAATTTTAGCTAATTCAATTTCGGCATCAGTTCTAATATTATACCTATCAAGGTCAAAATAAATTTCATTTATATGAAAAACTTTAGATAAATCAGTTCCAGGAACTATTGGTATTTGTGTTTTCTCTATCATTAAAGTTGTTCTAGTTTCTCCAGTATAATTAGGAATTTGAATTACTTTTTCATCTGTAGAATAATCCGTTTTGGAAGCTCTTATATAAAAACCAGCATCACAATTAACGATTCCAAAATTAAATTCACCATTTAAATTTGAAATTTGTGTATTAATTATCTGATGCTCCTTTGAAAACAAAGTCACTTCTGAACCAGAAAGAATTTCGTTTGTTTGTTTGTCTAATACTTTACCGGCTAGTTGTTGCTCGCAAGGATATATAATTGATTTTTTTTGAACAAAACCATATATATCGTCATTTCCTCTTCCCCCATCTCTATTAGAAGTAAAAAAACCTTTTTTTGTATTCTCATTTATACAAAATGAAAAATCATCCATTGGGCCATTTACAGGTGCTCCAATATTTAATACAGAATTTCTTTCATCAATTTTATTAATGTCGACTTGAAAAATATCTAGACCACCTAAACCAGGCCTTCCGTCTGAAGCAAAATACAAAATTCCAGATTCCGAAATGAATGGAAAAGTTTCACGACCTTCTGTATTTATACTTTTGCCTAAGTTTTTTGGCTCACCAAAATCGCCATTTGGTTTAATCTCAACTTTATAAATATCTGAATTTCCTATGGAACCAGGTCGGTCAGAAGCAAAATATAGTGTTTTTTCATCTGGACTTAGTGCAGGATGAGCATTTTGAAAATTATTTGAATTGAAAGAAAGCTCTGTAATATTGTCCCATTCTTGTTTTTGATTTATTTGTGCTCGATAAATTTTTAATAACACAATACCATCCTCATTTTGTCCTTTTTTACCTTTTATAAAATTATTTCTAGTAAAATAAACTGTTTTTTCATCTTTTGTAAATACTGGTGTAGATTCATTAAATTTTGAATCGATACTATTTGCAAATTTTTGAGGACGAGAAACCAAACCCTCTGGATTAATAGTTCCACTGTACATAGAAGTGAATGGTAATCCAGTCCAAGTATGTTTACTTTGGTAAATACTATTACTATTTCTTGAAGAAGAAAATACCAATTGATCTTTGAAAAATGAACCTCCAAAATCAGAATTTGGAGAATTTATTGTCAATGTTTTCAAATCAAATCTATCAGAATTTAACTTTATTAAATCTTTATAATCTATAATTGATTTTACAAGAATAGCTCGCAATTGGTTTGGAGCAATTAATAGGTATTGATTCATGTACTTTTCAGATTCATCTAATTGGTCACACGATTTTAAAGTTATTGCAAAGCGATAATAATATTCAGGATCTGGTTTTTTTGATAATGAAAATAATTTTCGGTACCATTTTGCTGCAGTTTTATAATTGGCATTGTAATAATAAGCATCACCTATTTTTTCAAAAATTTCAGCATTAGCATATCCTTTATTTACAATTTTTTCATATGTTTTTATGGCATCAAAATAAGCTAATTTTTGATTTTGCTTGTCACCAATATTGATTTTATTATTTTGAGCTAAAACACCCATTGTAAAACTTAATAATATTGTGTAAATTATATTTTTCATAATTATTTATATTAAAAAAATCGTGGTGAAACTAATTTATCATTTTTAAAATTAAATTCATAACGTATAAACATTTCATGTGAACCAGAATTGTAGCGATTAATAGCTGTAGTATCAAAATCATAACTGTATCCTAAAAATAAAGCATCGCTAACTTGGAACCCTGCCAATCCACTAAAAGCAGCATCCATTCTATAGGCTGCTCCCAAAACAAATTTATTCATAAAAAGAGTATTTGCCGAGAGATCGAATTGAACTGGTGCACCAGTTACTATTTTAGAAACAAAAGCTGGTTTAAATTTAATCCAATTAGAAAGATCAAAAACATACCCTCCAATTACATAATAGTTCATTCTTTGTGATTGGATAGAAATATCATCATCATTATAAAAATTGGATTCCATTAAATTTGGTATTGATAATCCAAGATAATAATTATCTGAATTAAGAAACATACCTAATCCAAAATTTGGAGATAATTTAGAACTCACACTTTTCCATTTTGGGTCATTTGCTTGAAATGGTGTAACTTTAAATTGATCAAAACTAAAAAAACTAGCACTCCCTTTTAATCCAAAAGACAGATTCGTTTTTTCAGACAATTGAATGGAATAAGAAATATCGCCCGAAAAAGTATTTTGCTCTGTTGGTCCAATTCGATCAGAAATTGCAGAAATTCCAATTCCTAAATTAGTTTCTAGAATTGGTGTGTTAATTGAAAATGTACTTGTTGTTGGAGCTCCTTCAAATCCTACCCACTGAGATCTATGCAATGCCAAAACACTTAATACATTTCTAGATCCCGCATAGGCTGGGTTTACAGAGATAGTATTGTACATATATTGAGAATATTGCGCCTCTTGTTGAGCATATATAATATTTGTTATAATTAAAACCAAAAAAGTTAGTTTACATTTCATTTAAATTAATTTAATAGGTTAAATATAAATATCCTGTTTTTTCTATTTGATTACCACTTATAGGTTTATAATATTTAATTATATAATAGTAGGTTCCTTCGGGAAGAAAATTATTTGTGTTATAATTAAAATTAGCATTTGATATTCCAGAAAATGATCTTTCTGAATTATTATAACCATTTACTTCATATACTAATTGTCCCCATCTATTATAAATTTGAACATTATTGGATGGATATTTTAAAATCCCTTCGATATTAAAAAACTCGTTAGCACCGTCATTGTCTACAGATATAAAATTATATACATTCACATTACATGAAACTAAGCTATCATCAAAATCACATGGGTCTTTAACTTCAATTGTTACAATTGCAGAATCACAATTACTCGGATTAAGAACTTGACAAATTGTATACGTTAATGTGTAGGTTCCAATAGAAGTTCCTATAGGTACATTTAAAATTCCATTTATATCTATTGAGGCACCAATAATTCCTCCATTATTTTGAATACTAAATATAACATCAGTGGGATTTAAAGGTAAATTGTTCAATGTGTCATTTGGAAATAACTGAATGGAAGCTCCCACTAGTGGATTTATTGGTGGATTATTAATGTCATCAACTGCATCTATAGGTAAATTTAGCAGACAGTCTACTAATATAGCTGGAGATGTTTTTAATATTCCACATGAACTAGTTCCTGATACAGAGTAATTTCCAGGATTAGTTGGAAAATAAGTTTGATTTATCGCACCCGAAATAACAACACCATTATAATACCATTGATAGGGAGACAAACCGGGTTCAGCTGTTAATGTAACCCCTACGCAATAAGTTGAAGTACTTGTTAATATGGGTTGTTCAGGTGTATCACCAAATGAAGAATAAAAACCTGCCATGCTAAATCCCCCTCCTTTTTCAACTATAGATACACTCATTTTAGCAGTTGAATTAACTATAATTTCTTCTTGATTACTGACATTTAAGTTGGTGAATCTTAATAAATAATAGCCAGTGTTTCCTATTTGAAATCTTAAATTTCCAGAGGCGGTTTCAATATTAACGCCATTTACATATACTATTGCGTTTGGATCGTTTGTAAGAATATTTCCAATATAGGGTAATTCTGTATCTAAATAACTCCTAAATTTTCTAATTTCTATCCTATTACTTCCTGTACACTGCTCTAATGGAGGCGTCATAGACATATCATTTTCGCAATTATCTGCAACACCTTGGTATATTACAACGGGTTTAGATGAAGTTACGTTGGACGAACTATAAATATTGATCGCATCACCATGAAAAATAGAAGTATAATCTCCAGCATTTGCAAGTGTATAAGAAGTACTACCTATAGAAATACCCAAATTATTATAATTCACGACATTAACCGTTGTATTATTTTGTGTAGCAATAATTGTACTTTGTTCAGGCAAAAAAGTGTCTGTACCCTGAGAACCTTTACCTCTTACAATTATATAATTTGAACCTGCAAGTCTAACCGGCAACACTTGTGTAAAAACTCCATCTGTACATCCACCTGGAGCATCTCCCCAATTTCCACTATTTACAACTACAGATTTATTTGAAGTTAATAGAGCACCAATATTAGTTTGAAAACAATATGATTGTCCTGCATTTAATGTTATTAATGAGTTTCCATTAAGATTGACTTGTGTGTCATTATTAATTGCCATTACACTATATAATGGAGCTGCGAGACTACCAATTCCATTTAAACCAGAATAATTACTTCTATAGTAACCCAATCTAAATTCAACACCTACTCCTTGATCGCCATAACTAGATAATGAAGAATTACCTTTAATATAACTAGTATTACCTCCATTAATTTGATCACTTTCTACATTTCTGATACTGACCGCTATTTTTTCTGTACTTGAAACTATTAAGCCGTCTGCATTGTATAAAGTATTAGCCCTATGAGCTGGTGTGCATCCGGCTCCGCAAGGTGGATTTGTAAAACGATATCGAATTGGCGATCCTTGTACTACACTTAAAGTTGTTAACAATAATCCATCACTTGATTTAACCTCAACACTAATTGGTATTATACTTGGTGTTGATACTATTAATTCATTTGCTTTATCAAAATAAAACCATGGTGCTGGGGCTATGTAATGCTTTTTTGAATACTGAGCATTCATATTAAATCCAAAAAATAAAAATAATATAATAATAAAAAGTAATTTTATTTTCATCTAAATTATATTTATAAGTTAAAAATAAATAAACTATATTTTTTTGAAAATACTATACCAAATCAAAGTTTGGTATGTATAATATTTTATTTTCGTTTTGATTAAAAAGTATAATTTATAAATTGATTTTAGAATAACTTTGAAAAAATTAAATAAATTGACTTAAATCACATCAAAAAATATAACTATTAAATATTAGTATTAAATAATGAGGGTGAATTTCAAATCTTGAAACTAATATTACAAAATTTAAAATCATAACAAAAATATAAAAAAAATTATGATAAATTAAAATAATTATTTAACATTAACTGACCACTGATTTAGAATTACTTATTTTTTTAATTAAAATGGAATTAAAATAAATTAAATATAATAATTGGTATCAAATAAGAAATCAATGATAGAATTATATCAAAAAGTAATTGATTTTAATATACGATTTGCAGTTTTTTTGAGTTTGTTTCCTATTGAAACAGAAGGGAATTTATCGATTAAATATTCTATTGCAAAACCCAAAGTAAGATTTATTAGGTTTTCTTTTAAATTGATTTTCAATATGGAGTTTTTAACAATGTTCTCCAGGCTCATCACTTTTTGAGTCTCGTTAAATTGAAATTTTAGTGATTCCAAATCAGATTTTTGTTTTTCTATTAATAAATCTCTCTTATTTAGTAATAATTTCATTTCGTTAATTTTTCCCATTACTATTATTGTTTAGAATTTTCTTTATAATAAAATTACAAACAGGATTTTTAATTATTGAATGTTGATAACTTATATAATTCATAGATTATAAAATTAAAACTTGTTTAACATTGATTTATTCAATTTAAAGCAAATTGGTCTTAAAGTAATTATTACTTTAAAAACTTAAATTGGATAAAATATATAAAATAGAAAAGATAATCCGTCAATTTCTTGATGATTAAAATATAGTAGGAACATGTCCTAGTAAGAAAAATTAGGCGATTTTGTTAAATTATAAAAACAAAAATTATTATAATTTATCATTTGAAAGTTCATTAAACATGGATTTCATAGTTGGATTTCCTTGAGTCAATTTTTTAATAGTCAAATCTTCCGCTTTGTTATTGGCTAAGCGAAGATTGTTTTCAGAAGATAATAAGGCCTCTTTAGTTTTATATAAATGGTCAATTGTTTTGTCTATTTCATCAATTGCAGTTTTAAACTTTTTACTGGCTAATTCATAATTCTTAGCAAAACCATCTTTAAATTTATTGATATTATCTTCAAAATTAGTAATATCGATATTTTGATTTTTTATTAAACTAAGTTCCGCTTTGTATTGCATTGAGTTTAATGATGCGTTACGAAGTAAGGTAATTATAGGAATGAAAAACTGAGGACGTACCGCATACATTTTAGTAAATTTATGCGAAACATCAACTATACCTGTATTGTAATATTCACTTTCTGCCTCTAATAATGAAACTAGGACTGCATATTCACATTTCTTTTCATTACGGTCTTTGTCTAGTTCTTTAAAAAAATCTTCGTTTCTTTTTTTGGTTGCAGTAGCATCTGATTCATTTTTCATCTCAAACATAATGGAAATGATTTCATTGCCATACTCATCATTCTCTCTGTAAATAAAATCACCTTTGCTTCCTGAACTAGAATTATTGTCTTTTTCAAAATAAGCATTTTGAAATGCTGTTGCTCTTAGTTTGTTGAATTCGGTTTCACAATGTTGTTCCAATGTTTCCCCAATCATTTTTGTAGAAAGTTTCAACTTCATATCTTTTCGTAAAGCTATTTCTTCATCTTTCAATTTGATAATATCGTCCTTTGTCTTTAAATCATTGGCAAACCTTTCTTTTAAAGATTTCTCCAATAGTTCGGTTTCAGTATCTTTAAATTTCAATTTACTTGACAATTCATCGCGTTCTTTTTCTATTTTTTGAACTGCTTCAGCAACTGAAAGTTGTTTTTGAAGTTCCGAATTTTCTAATTTGGATTTGATTTGGAAAAGTTCCGCTTCTTTAGCCGAGATCTTTTCTGAAAGTTCTCTGTCCTTTTTTAATAAATGCTCGTGCAGAATGTTTTTAAGATTTGCTTCGGCTAATTTAACCGCGTTATCCTTTTCTACCTCTGCTAAAACTAACCGCTTATCCAATTCCTCTTCAAATTGATGGTCACGAACTTGTTTTAAAATATCAGCAAATCCGGCCTCATCGACTTTAAATGCTTTCTTACAATTGGGACATAAAATTTCGTTCATAATAAATTAATTAATAGGATTAATATCAATTCTAGAAGTGACGAGTACTAAATTACAAATTTAGTTTAATAAATGATACTTACATCTTTGATTTTAAGAAACAAAAAAAATGATTTAATAACTTCATTAAACTGTAAATTTAATCCTGATATTCAGTTATTTGAAATAAAAAAACCCGAAACTCACGTTTCGGGTTTTCTGTCGCGGAGAAAGAGGGATTCGAACCCCCGGACCTGTTACAGTCAACAGTTTTCAAGACTGCCGCATTCGACCGCTCTGCCATTTCTCCAATAAGTCGCACCCTTTTGCTGAATGCGGTTGCAAATATAGTAACCTTTTTTTGATTTTTAAAACATTTATTTAGAAAATATCAAGAAAATAACTACCCAATCAAGTAATTATTTTATTTACCATCTGTTAGAAACTAAAATCGACTTAGTATTTTACGTATTCGGAAATCTCCAACCCATACCCTATCATACCTACCCGCTTAGTTTGCTCGGAATTCGAAATTAATCGGATGTTGGAAATGTCGATATCGTGCAAGATCTGAGCTCCTATTCCAAAATCTTTAGCATCCATTTTTATCAATGGAGCCTTTATTTGTCCTTGAGTTTGCAATACTTTCAATTCGCCAATTCGATTTAGCAAATTGAATGATTCCAACTCCTGGTTAATAAATAATACAGCGCCTTTTCCTGCTTCATTAATCACCTTGAATATTGAATCTAGGTTTTTGTCGGCATCGTGAGTTAAAGCCCCTAAAATATCGCTATTTATTTGAGTAGAATTAATACGAGTAAGTATTGGTTCACCCAAATTCCAATTCCCTTTAGATAATGCAATGTGAACTTGCTTATTGGTGGTTTGTAAATAAGCTCTCATTCGAAACGTACCAAATCGAGTATTTACATCAAAATCTTCTTTCTTAACAATCAAGCTGTCGTGAAGCATTCGATACGCCACTAAATCCTCAATAGAAACTAGTTTTAAATCGAATTTCTTAGCTACTTCTAACAATTGTAGCAATCTAGCCATCGATCCATCTTCATTCATGATTTCCACAATTACTCCCGCAGATTTGAATCCAGCCAGACGCGCAAAGTCAATTGCAGCTTCGGTATGCCCTGTTCTTCTTAATACACCTCCTTGTTTAGCGATTAATGGAAATATATGCCCAGGACGAGCTAAATCGTGTGGTTTTGTTTCTGGATTACATAATGCCAAGATAGTTTGAGCTCTATCTGCAGCTGAAATTCCTGTAGTTACACCATTTCCACGTAAATCTACCGATACCGTGAAAGCCGTTTCCAAAGGATCCGTATTGTTGTTAACCATCGCATGCAATCCCAATTCCTTACATCTATTTTCAGTTAACGGCGCGCATATTAAACCACGTCCATGTGTGGCCATAAAGTTAATCATCTCTGGCGTTACCTTTTCGGCTGCAGCCAAAAAATCGCCCTCATTCTCACGATCTTCATCATCAACAACGATAATGACTTTCCCTTGACGAATGTCTTCAATAGCTTCTTCTATGGTGTTTAATTGAAATTTAGGAAGGGTCATTGTAATTAATTTTGTGTTGGAAATAGTCTTTTCATTAGGTTTTGAAACGGCACAGTAAACACGTCTAAATTAAACGTTCCTATATCATTTGTAGCTCTATAAGTCAGTAAAATAGCCAATGGAGTTAAAATTAGGGACGACAACCACGAACCTAAAAAGGGATCAATTCCGTTTTCTTCAGCCAAGCGTTTTCCAAAGGTATTAATAAAGTGAAAGGAGATAAAAATAATTACCGCAAATACTATTGGCAAACCAATTCCCCCTTTTCTAATAATTGCTCCCAATGGTGCTCCAATAAAAAACATTAACAAACATGCGTAAGCAACTACGAATTTGTCATAAACCGCACCTAAATGATCGTTAATTGCAATTTGTTTCAAGTTCAATTCATTTTTAGAATTTTCAATAGAATACAAAGTGTTCGAAACACTGGTAGAAGCAAATTGTAAAATTTGCATCTTTTCACTCGAATTTAGTAATGCTAATAAATCGGGTTTTACCATGTCTATTTTCATGGGTAAAATCGATTGGTTTACATTAAAAACTCCGGAGCGCTGATGTACATTATCTGCAAAGGAAATTACATCACGATTATAATTTTTTTTCAAGGAATCAATGGTGTAATTTAACTCGCTTAAATTAAGCATGTTGGAGGTATTAGTAATACTCTGATTGTCTTGATTGCCATTTAAAATAGACAAATCCATATTGATAATATCCTTTTTGAATGTCGCTTTTGCAAATGGTATTTTCTTGCGATCTTCATATTTATTTGGAATGATATCCTCGTAATAGTAACCGTCATTCAGAACCAATTTCAATAAATTAGAATTCTCACTACTTTCTAAATCTCCATTTTTAGCTTTGATGACTGTGCGAACCCCATCGCCATAAATCGATTTTTTATGAATGGTAACTCCCGTAAGATGATTACCATTCTCCCCCGATTTTTTATCTACCTTAATAGAATACAATCCTATTTGACTGAATTGTCCTTCTGCAATTGCCATGGCCGGCTTGCGCTGTGCAATGTTCTTTCTGAAATTGATAAATTTATATTCGGCATACGGAATCACATTATTGGCAAAGAAAAAAGAGGTAACACTTAAAATAATTATAAAAATAGTTAACCCTTTCATAGTTCTTTGCAACGAAATTCCTGCCGATTTCATAGCTGCAAATTCATAATTCTCAGCTAAATTTCCAAAGGACATAATCGAGGCTAATAATACTGAAAGAGGAATAACCAATGGGATAATTCGTGGCATTCCGTAAAGTAAAAATTTAACTACTAACATTAAATCTAAGTCTCTACCAGCTAAATCATAAATAAACAACCAGATGGTTTGAAGTATAAATATAAAAAACAAGATTACAAATACTGTGGTAAATGTAATCGCAAATGTTTTTAAAATATATTTATCAATTATCTTCAACTAGTCTAATTTATTTATGTAATATTTTGAGTATTTACTAGCATCAAAGGTAAATTGATTCTTTGATAGCGGTTGATTTATTTTAAAAGAATTAACAGTCAACGTGGTTTTTGAACCATTTTTACCTACCTCAATTAGGTTGTAAATATTTTTAGTATTGGTGTCTATTCCTAATAGAATTTCCTTGCGCTGGTCTTTCATATTGTTAGGTATCAATTTAATATATTGTATTTTTCTACCTTTTACATTTTGAGGAATGTCCCAGGTAAATTTATAACCAGTATTAAAAAAAGTAAGTAATTTTGAAGGAGTAATGGCGTTATCGTCTTTCTCGTTCACTCTGGAAATAGCCACTTCTTCGTCTTCAGGATTGATCGTATAATTGTTTTTACCATCAAATATTTTGGTAACTCCCATCAAATTCAATACATATTTATTGCCTTTCATAGTTACATTACCTTTACTCTCCTGATTGATATTCTCTTTTAAATTGTTTAATGAATATTTAAAATCGATTACAATATTATCGTAGCTTTTAATTTTTGCAGTAACCGCGTCCAATAAAGTTTTTGCTCTTTTATCCTGCGCTTGAGTAGAAGGGCTGAATAATAAAGCTATTGCAAAAAGAAAAAAACCATTTTTCAATGTAAAAGTAATTTTAGATAGGGAAATTCTGATGGTATTCATCGCTAATTTAATTTTGTTCATTACTGAAAAATTGATCTAGAGCGGCCAAATCGGTAATGTTCACATTTCGGGCTTTACTACCTTCAAATGGGCCTACAATTCCTGCAGCTTCCATCTGATCTATCAATCGTCCCGCGCGGTTATAACCTAATTTTAGTTTGCGTTGTAATAACGATGCTGATCCTTGCTGGGCAGTAACAATAATCTCGGCAGCCTCCCGAAACAGTGAATCACGCTCGGAAATATCCATATCAAGATTAATGCCGCTTTCCTCACCCACAAACTCCGGAAGTAAGTAAGCGTCGGCATAGGCTTTTTGAGATCCTATGAATTCAGTAATTTTCTCTACTTCGGGTGTATCAATAAAGGCACATTGTACCCTTACCACATCGTTTCCATTAGAATAAAGAAGATCACCACGACCTATTAGTTGATCTGCGCCTTGGGTATCAAGAATCGTTCGTGAATCAATTTTAGAAGTTACCCTAAATGCGATTCTAGCAGGGAAATTTGCTTTAATTAATCCTGTAATTACATTCACCGAAGGTCGTTGTGTTGCAATTATCAAGTGAATTCCAATCGCTCTTGCCAACTGAGCCAAACGAGCAATAGGCGTTTCTACTTCTTTACCAGCGGTCATAATTAAATCGGCAAACTCATCGACTACTAATACGATGTAAGGTAAAAATCGGTGTCCGTTTTCTGGATTTAACTTACGCGACTTGAACTTCTCGTTGTATTCTTTAATATTACGAACCATTGCGTCCTTCAATAAAGAATAACGGTTGTCCATTTCCACGCAAAGCGAATTTAAAGTATTTACCACTTTGGCATTATCTGTAATAATAGCATCACCAGAATCAGGTAATTTAGCCAAATAGTGTCTTTCGATTTTATTGAAAAGAGTTAATTCCACTTTCTTAGGATCTACCAGAACAAACTTTACTTCGGCTGGGTGTTTTTTGTATAACAAAGAAGTTAATACTGCATTCAATCCCACCGATTTACCTTGGCCTGTTGCTCCTGCCATTAATAAATGGGGCATTTTAGCTAAATCAACCACAAAGGTTTCATTCGAAATTGTTTTCCCTAAAGCAATTGGTAATTCCATTTCTGCTTCTTGAAAACGTGCAGATCCAATAACGCTTTTCATAGAAACCATCGTAGGATTCTTATTTGGAACCTCTATTCCAATAGTTCCTTTTCCAGGAATAGGAGCAATAATACGAATTCCTAAGGCCGATAATGACAATGCAATATCGTCTTCTAAACTCTTAATTTTAGAAATTCGTATTCCTGCTTCTGGAACAATTTCATACAAAGTAACTGAGGGACCTACTGTAGCTTTTATTTGTGCTATTTCTATTTTATAGTTGCGTAATGTTTCAAGAATTTTGTTCTTGTTTTCTTCTAATTCTTCTTGATTGATAGTAATTCCACCTGTAGAATATTCCTTCATTAAATCTAAGGTAGGAAATTGGTAGTTGGATAATTCTAATGTAGGATCAAACAAGCCAAAGTCGGCAACCAAACGCGAAGCCAAATTTTCTTCAACAATATCTTCCTCGTGTGCTTTTTCAATTACAAAATCACTATCAATATCTTCAATAGGTAAAGTAATTGGGTCTAAATCGTCAAAATCATCCTCTATTTGCTCCTCAACTTTTGACTTCAAAACAGGATCCATATTTATTTCTGATGCAGAACTAATAGTAGGCTTTAAATCTTCTTTATTAATTTCGAATTGAGAAACTGGTTTGATTATAGGCTCATTAATTTCTTCTTCATCAGCAACAGCGTATTCTTCTAAATTGTAGGTTGAATCTGAAACAGGTTGATTTACTGGTGTTAATTCAGAATCAATTTCATTTTTACTTCTTTCAAAAAAACCTTTAATTGCGTCGGGAGAGATCTTTATTTTAAATATCAAATAAATAAAAATTCCAAGTAACAAGATCAAAAAAGTACCCGAATTACCTACATAATCTTGCATAAAAAGGTTCATTTCATAACCTATCGTACCACCCAATTCAGGTAAGGTAGTTGCGAAAAATCCACATAAAATAGAAATAACAATAATCGCATACAAATCCCAAAACCAAACACTCTTTAGCCTTTTAAATGGGATATCCATCACTAAAAAAGCACCCGTTAAGAAAAAGAATTTGACAAATAAGAATGAAGCAATTCCGAATCCTCTATAGATAAATAAATCAGCTAAAAAGGCTCCGAATTTACCTAACCAATTGTTGACTGTTTCGGAACGATTCATTAATTCGGCAACGGCACTCTGGTCTTCCTGCCCATAAATGAAAAAGGAAATAAATGCTAAAAGTAATGCCACAGAAAACAAAATCAATACAAATCCGAATAAGGTTTTGTATTGCTTTCCTAATTTCCACGGTAATTTATCTTCTGGATCAGTTCCTTTTTTATCCGTTGTAATTGTTTTTTTTGCCATTCTTAATTGAACTAATTACTATAATATTATTATAAAACAAAGTGGTTACTATGAAAATTTTGGTAAATATATCATTAAACCAATTGTAATTGCAGTTATTGCTGCAAAAAATACAGCACCTGCTGCGATGTCTTTTATGAATCCAATCTTCTTGTGAAACTCAGGGTGAATAAAATCCGCGACTTTCTCCACTGCAGTATTTAAACCTTCAATACTCAAAACTAAACCTATAGCAAGCGTTTGAAACAACCACTCTTCATGTGAAATATTGAAGTAAAACCCTGCAATAATCATGAGCACCGCAATAGTAGATTGTACCATGATACTGTGCTCGGTAGTAATTAATTTTATTGCGCCCTTCAAAGCAAATGCCAAACTTTTTAATCTGCCTGTAAAAAAGGTATTGTCTTTTTGAAACTCCATACTCAAAATTAAATTACTGCCAAAGCAGCTTCATAATTTGGTTCATTTGCTATTTCAGGAACTTGCTCTGAATACAAGATAAATCCGTTTTCATCTATAACTATAACTACTCTAGAATGTAAACCAGATAAAACACTATCTACAATTTCTAAACCATAATCTTTTCCAAAAGCCCCGGTATTAAAATCAGAAAGGTTAATTACATTTTCAAGACCTTCAGCACCACAAAAACGATTTTGAGCAAACGGCAAATCTCTAGAAATACACAAAACTTTAGTATTAGGTAAAGTACTTGCTTTTTCATTGAATTTTCTAACAGAAGTAGCGCAAGTTCCCGTATCAATACTTGGAAAAATATTTAAAACCAATTTGCTTCCTGCAAAATTTGCTAAACTAGCAATTGACAAATCTTTTTGTACCATTTTAAAATCGATTGCTTTCGAACCCACTTTTGGTAATTCACCATTTGTATTTATTGGATTTCCTCCTAATGTAACTACTGCCATAATTGAATTTTTTTTTAAACATCAAAAGTAAGCAAATATATTGGGAATAAAAAAATTGCTAATAATTAAGGTTTAAGTAAAGGCAAAATTTATTCCTTTGGGCGTGCCCTCGTTTAGAGGGTCTTAGTAACGACACAATCGCTGCAAAACTCGGTCGCGCTGTTCGCTACAATCGCTGTTGCGCTTCGCTCCACAGAGGATTTCTACTACCATCGCTCACGCAAAACCAAACATTATTTAT
>CALPMA020000019.1 GCA_943324545.2 Chitinophaga pinensis | reverse complement strand
TATAAAGAACATCTTACCAAAGAAAAAATCGATCAATTGATTGTTGATTGTAAAGAAGATAAAATTACGTTACACGATAAATAATATGTCACAAAAAATATTATTAGACAAAATTAATGTTCCAGGAATTCTTACCTACGAAGTGTATCGTCAAAATGGTGGTTATGCTTCTGTAGAAAAAGCGATAAAGAAAATGACTCCTGATGAAGTTGTTGAAGAAGTTAAAACTTCAGGTCTTCGTGGTCGTGGTGGAGCAGGATTCCCAGCGGGAATGAAATGGAGTTTCATTGATAAAAAATCAGGAAAGCCAAGACATCTAGTTTGCAATGCCGACGAATCTGAACCAGGAACTTTCAAGGATCGTTATTTGATGGAATATATTCCTCACTTATTGATTGAGGGAATGATTACTTCTAGTTTTGCATTGGGAGCCAATTTATCCTACATCTATATTCGTGGAGAATACATGTGGATTTACAAAATATTAGAAAGAGCCATCGCCGAAGCTAAAACGGCAGGTTGGTTAGGGAAAAATATATTAGGATCGGGTTACGATTTGGAATTATACGTTCAAATTGGAGCTGGTGCTTATATCTGTGGAGAAGAAACTGCATTGATTGAATCATTGGAGGGAAAAAGAGGAAATCCTAGAATTAAGCCTCCATTTCCAGCAATTTCAGGGCTTTGGGCGAATCCAACTGTGGTGAACAATGTAGAAACTATTGCTGCAGTGCCATGGATTATCAATAATTCAGGTGAAGATTATGCTAAAATTGGTATTGGTCGTTCAACTGGAACTAAATTAATTTCTGCTTCAGGACATATAAAAAATCCGGGGGTTTACGAAATTGAATTGGGATTAAGTGTATACGAGTTCATGAATTCTGATGAATATTTAGGTGGAATGAGTTCTGACCGTCCCTTAAAAGCATTTGTACCAGGAGGAAGTTCGGTTCCTGTTTTACCTGCTGATTTAATTTACAAAACAGCAAACGGTGAAGATCGTTTAATGACCTACGAATCATTGAGTGACGGAGGATTTGTATCTGGTTCCATGTTGGGATCAGGAGGTTTTATTGTATACAACGACACTTCTTGTATGGTTAGAAATACATGGAATTTTTCAAGATTTTACCATCATGAAAGTTGCGGTCAATGTTCTCCTTGCCGTGAAGGCACAGGATGGATGGAAAAAGTATTGCATCGAATTGAAAACGGTCACGGACGTGAAGAAGATATCGATTTGCTATTGAGCATTCAAAGTAAAATTGAAGGGAATACCATTTGTCCGTTAGGTGATGCTGCTGCTTGGCCAGTGGCATCTGCAATACGTCACTTTAGAGACGAGTTTCAATACCATATTCGATTCCCAGAAAAAATAAAAAATAGAGATCACTTTGTGGCAGAGCCTTTTGAAAAGGTGAAGCATTTGGTTTCTAATTTAATAGTATAAAAGTTAAGTCATAAAAAAATGAAAGTAACTATAGATGGTCAAGCGATTGAAGTAGCACCAGGAACAACTATCCTGCAAGCTGCTCGTATGATTGGTGGAGAAAGTGTTCCTCCTGCAATGTGCTATTATTCTAAATTAGAAGGTAGCGGCGGAAAATGCCGTTGTTGTTTAGTAGAAGTTGCAAAAGGAAGCGAAGCTGATCCAAGGCCAATGCCAAAATTGATGGCTTCTTGTGTAACAGGATGTCAAGATGGAATGGAAGTGAATAGCAACTCATCTGAAAGAGTAACGGAGGCGAGAAAATCGGTGACAGAATTTTTATTGATCAATCACCCATTAGATTGCCCAGTTTGCGATCAAGCAGGAGAATGTGATTTGCAAAATTTAAGTTTCAAACACGGAAAATCTGAAACTAGATTCATTGAAGAAAAAAGAACTTTTGAACCAGAAGATATTGGTCCAAATATTCAATTGCACATGAATCGTTGTATCCTGTGCTACCGTTGTGTGATGGTTGCCGATCAATTGACGGACAATCGTGTTCACGGTGTAATGGATAGAGGTGATCATTCTAATATTTCAACTTGTATATCAAAAGCCATTGACAATGAATTTTCTGGAAACATGATTGACGTTTGTCCTGTGGGAGCTTTAACCGATAAAACCTTCCGATTCAAATCGAGAGTTTGGTTCAACAAACCCTATAACGCTCATAGAGATTGCGATAAATGTTTTGGAAAAACTACTGTTTGGATGTTTGGTGATGAAATTCAAAGAGTAACTGGAAGAAAAGACGAGTACCATGAAGTGGAAGAATTCATATGTAACGGATGTCGTTTTGATCATAAAGAAGTTTCTGATTGGGTAATTGAAGGTCCAAGAAAATTTGAGAAAGATTCTGTTATCAATCAAAACAAATACAATAGAGAATTACAACCTGTTCATATTGCAACGGAAATGGGAATCCTTAAAGGAAGAGACCAAGATCGTAAAAAAATTAGTATGCCAGAAGTGCCGATGAGTAAAGAAGAAGAGCAAGAATTTCAAAAAGGTAATCTTTAGATGATGGATACAACTATTATAATCGAAAAAAGTGTCATTATTTTTGTTGTTTTTGCAATTACAATGTTGATGGCGATGTATTCTACTTGGGCAGAGCGTAAAGTAGCTGCTTGGTTGCAAGACAGAATTGGCCCCAATAGAGCGGGTCCCCTTGGATTATTACAACCTCTTGCCGATGGATTAAAATTATTTGCTAAAGAAGAATTTGAACCAAATACACCTAATAAATTTCTATTTGTAGTTGGTCCCGCAATTGCAATGAGTACGGCGTTAATGACCAGTGCTGTAATTCCGTGGGGGGATAAATTGCACCTTTTTGGACGAGACATCTTACTTCAAGCTACCGATATTAACGTTGCTGTTTTATATATTTTTGCTGTTGTTTCAGTGGGAGTTTACGGAATTATGATTGGGGGTTGGGCTTCCAATAATAAATTTTCCTTGATAGGAGCCATTCGAGCTGCATCGCAAATGATTTCTTATGAAGTTGCGATGGGACTTTCGATAATTGCATTATTGATGATGACGGGTACCTTAAGTTTAAGAGAAATCTCGGCTCAACAAGAAGGATTGAATTGGAATGTATTTTACCAACCTTTATCTTTCCTGATCTTTTTAATTTGTGCTTTTGCAGAAACCAATAGAACCCCTTTTGATTTAGCGGAATGTGAAACCGAATTAATTGGTGGATATCACACGGAGTATTCTTCTATGAAAATGGGATTTTACTTATTTGCTGAATATGCGAATATGTTTGTCTCTTCTACCATTTTAGCTGTATTATTCTTCGGTGGATATAATTATCCTGGAATGAGTTGGGCAGTTGAAAATTGGGGAGTGAATATTGCCAATATTTTAGGAATTGTAGCCTTATTTATTAAAATATGTGGATTCATATTTTTCTATATGTGGGTACGATGGACGATTCCAAGATTTAGATACGATCAATTGATGAATTTGGGATGGAGAATATTAATTCCATTATCGATTGTGAATATTATGATAACTGGAATAGTTATTTTAAGACACGAAATAATTGCTTATTTAGGATTTTAATTTAAATACGAAAAGCCCTAGCCCTGATTGCAGTGTAAATCCCACGCTTTTTAGCGTGGATTGAAACGGAAAGCAGGAATAAGCTTCAAATAAAAAAATAAAAATGTCAATAAAAAGTATATCCTTATCGGGAAGAAAAAAAGAAGTTTCTAACAAGAAAATGACTTTTTTGGAAAGTATGTATCTACTTGCGATAATTAAAGGATTGTTAATTACGATCAAACACTTGTTTCGCAGAAAAGTTACCATTCAATATCCAGAGCAAGTTCGAGAAATGAGTCCTGTTTATCGTGGTCAACACCAATTGAAACGGGACGAACAAGGTCGTGAAAACTGTACTGCTTGTGGATTGTGTGCTTTGTCCTGCCCGGCGGAAGCTATTACAATGAAGGCGGAAGAACGCAAAGCCAACGAGATGCATTTGTACCGTGAGGAAAAATATGCTTCTATATATGAAATCAATATGTTGCGTTGCATTTTCTGTGGATTGTGTGAGGAAGCGTGTCCAAAAGATGCAATTTACCTTACTACTTCTAAAGAATTGGTTCCTTCAAGCTATGAAAGAGAAGATTTTATTTTTGGAAAAGATCGCTTAGTAATGCCTTTGGATGTTGCTATGCAAAACGCTCAACTTAAAAACGCAAATTAATGACACCATTTCTAATTATTTTTTGTGTATTAGCAGCGATTACATTATCGACCGCTTTTTTGACAGTTTTCACTAAAAACCCAATTCATAGTGCTATCTATTTGGTGATTTGTTTTTTCTCAATTGCAGGTCATTACCTATTATTGAATTCACAGTTTTTGGCTGTGGTTCATATTATAGTCTATTCCGGAGCCATTATGATTTTATTTTTATTTACGATCATGTTAATGAATTTGAACAAAGAAAATGAAGTTCATAAACCTCGTGTAACCCGATTGGCAGCAGTGATTTTGTTTTGTTCTACCTGCTTAATTCTTATTGCCATATTTGTGAATTCTAAACCAATTATGGGTGAATATGACGCAACTGGCGAAGATTTTCAATCTATAAATAAGTTAGGATACGTTTTACTAAACGAATATATGGTGCCTTTTGAATTTGCATCTATCTTGCTTTTAGTAGCTATGATAGGTACTGTTTTATTGTCTAAGAAAGAAAAAATACAAAAATAATATGAACAATGTTTTAAATCAAATAGGGATTGAAAACTATATTTTCCTTGCTGTAATACTTTTCAGTATTGGAGTATTTGGAGTATTGTACAGACGAAATGCCATAATCGTATTTATGTCTATTGAGATCATGCTAAACGCAGTGAATTTGCTATTTGTAGCCTTTTCAACCTATCACCAAGATGCCCAAGGACAAGTTTTTGTGTTTTTCTCAATGGCTGTCGCTGCAGCTGAAGTTGCGGTAGGATTGGCAATATTAGTTTCAATATTTAGAAATTTAGGTTCGATTGATATCGATAATTTAAAAAATTTAAAAGGATAATTTGATGGATACCAATTTAGCTTTAGTCTTACTATTATCACCTTTTATAGGGTTTTTATTCAATGTTTTCTTCGGGGAAAAAATTGGAAAAACGCTATCTGGAACTATTGGAACGCTATCGGTGGTAGTTTCTTTTGTTGTTTCTATTTTCTTTTTTATGAAAGTAAACGAAACCCATCAAGCAATTGTAATCAATTTATTTGATTGGATAAAATTTAGCAATTTCAGTGTAAAATTTGGTTTTCTTTTGGACCAATTATCACTTTTATGGTTATTGTTTGTAACTGGAATAGGTTCATTAATTCATCTGTATTCTATCAGTTACATGCACGATGATGAGAACTTACACAAGTTTTTTGCCTATTTAAATCTGTTTGTCTTTTTCATGATTACACTTGTGATAGGAAGTAATTTACTCATTATGTTTATAGGATGGGAAGGCGTTGGACTTTGCTCTTATTTACTAATTGGATTTTGGCATAAAAACCAAGACTATAACGATGCGGCCAAAAAAGCATTCATCATGAATCGTATTGGTGATTTAGGTTTACTTATTGGAATAATCATCATTGCAAGTTTATTTAATACCGTCGATTTTATTGGAATTCACGAACGCATTTTAGAAGAAACTAATCCAGCAACTCTTATTTGGGTTGGCGTTGCCGCTTTTGCTTTATTTATTGGAGCAACTGGAAAATCAGCTCAAATTCCTTTGTATACATGGTTGCCAGATGCGATGGCGGGACCTACTCCTGTGTCAGCGTTAATTCACGCAGCTACAATGGTTACTGCTGGTATTTTTATGATAACAAGATTGAACTTCTTATTTGATTTAGCGCCAGAAGTTCAAAACTTAATTGCAATAATTGGAGCCATAACTGCTCTTGTAGCGGCTACAATTGGATTACTTCAAAACGATATCAAAAAAGTATTGGCCTACTCTACCGTTTCTCAATTGGGATTAATGTTTCTTGCTTTAGGACTTGGCGCCTATCAAGTGGCGGTTTTCCATGTAATCACTCACGCATTTTTTAAAGCGTGTTTGTTCTTAGGATCAGGTTCTGTAATTCATGCACTTCATGGCGAACAAGACATGCGCAAAATGGGAGGATTGAAAAAAGTAATGCCTATAACATTTATAACCATGTTAATTTCCTCTTTAGCCATTTCTGGAATTTTTCCATTTGCAGGTTTCTGGTCAAAAGACGAAATATTAATGACTGCTTTCCACGAAAATCTTCCGCTTTGGATCATAGGTTCTGTTGCTTCAGTTATGACTGCTTTTTATATGTTCCGATTGATGTATCTTACGTTCTTGAAAGAATTTAGAGGAACCGAACATCAAAAAAGTCACCTTCACGAATCTCCCTCATTAATAACCATTCCGTTAATAGTATTAGCTGTTTTGGCAACTTTTGGAGGACTAATAAATTTTCCAGGAAGCTATTGGTTGAACCATTATTTACAACCTATTATTAGTAAAGTAAGTCACGAAGAAATTTTGAATTCAACTTCTTATATCTTAATGGGAGTTGCATTAGTAGGCGCTATTTTAGGAATTACAGTTGCCTATATAAAATATATAAAGAAAAGTGAAGTCCCGTGTGATGATGAAAATATTTCGGGTATTTCAAAAATAATTTACAACAAATATTATGTTGACGAAGCCTACACTCTACTAATTGTAAACCCAATAAACGCAGCTTCTCGTTTCTTTAGAAATACCCTTGAAACTGGATTATCAACTGTTGTTTTCGGTTTTGGTAAAATAACTGAGGCGATTGGAACCCATGGAAGAAAAGTTCAAAGTGGAAGTATCGGATTGTATCTTTTTGCTTTTGTTTTAGGAGTTTGCGTGATTTTAACCTGTTTATTTATAGCTCAATAATTATACTATGAATGTATCAATACTTTTAATTTTACTTTTAGTTGGGGCACTAGCTACCTTTTTGGCAGGTGATAAATTAGCTTCAAAAGTGGCCTTATTTTTTAGTGTAGCTATCATTGGGTATGCTTTAATGTTGTTAAACCAATTGAATATTGGTTATGACATCAGTTATAGAAGTTCTTGGATAGCAAATCCTAACGTTTTTATGATTCTTCATGCAGATGGATTGTCGATGGCAATGGTTATTTTGACTTTAGCTTTAACGCCAATTATTATCTTTTCATCATTTACAAATAACTTCAATAACAGCAAAACTATTTATGCTTTAATTCTGTTCATGGCTTTTGCAATGTGCGGAACCTTCCTAGCAGGTGATGGAATAGTATATTATATGTTTTGGGAGTTATCATTGATTCCTATTTATTTTATAGCATTGATTTGGGGGAATGGCGACGCGGAAGAGCGTAAAAAAGCAGTGGTGAAATTCTTTATTTATACTATTGCAGGTTCGCTTTTTATGTTGGCTGCTTTTGCTTATTTATATACCAAAACAAACAATTTCCTATTGTCGGATTATGCGCTGTTGAACCTTACGGCAACGGAACAATTTTGGATTTTCCTTGCCTTCTTTTTAGCTTATGCAATCAAAATTCCATTAATCCCATTTCATTCATGGCAAGCCAATGTATATCAAAAAGCACCAACGGTTGGAACTATGTTACTATCTGGAATTATGTTAAAAATGGGATTGTACAGTGTGCTGCGTTGGCAATTGCAAATCGCTCCGCTAACGGCTAAAATTCACATTTATATATTTGTAGCTATTGGAATTGCTGGAACTATTTACGGTTCAATTGTGGCTTTGCGCCAAAAAGATTTAAAACGATTATTGGCTTATTCTTCGTTAGCACATGTTGGATTAATTACCGCAGGAGCCTACACGTTAACTGTTGACGGCTTGATAGGTACAGTTCTTCAAATGATTGCACACGGTTTTGTAATTGTTGGATTATTTCTTGCTGCTGAAATTATCAATCGCAGGTACCAAACCAATACAATTAACGATTTAGGAGGAATTCGCACCCATGCGCCAAAATTTACTTCCTTTTTCATGATATTAGTTTTAGCATCGGTGGCATTGCCTCCTACATTTAACTTTATTGGTGAATTTACTTTGCTTTATAGCATCTCCCAAATTAATATTTGGTTTGCCGTATTGGGTGGAACAACAATTATTTTAGGTGCCTATTATATGTTGAAAATGTTTCAAACATCGATGTTGGGAGAAACAAACACTAAGGTTTTTTCAGATATTACCTTAAATGAAGGAATTTCACTTTCGATAATTGTGGCGGTTTTGTTCTTTTTTGGATTGTATCCAAAACCAATAATTGAACTTATTTCCCCATCATTAGAATCGATATTGGTGAGCATCAACAGATTTGGTTAAGAAATAGAAATTAAATTAATAACAATATAACGATTTAAAACTAAAGTAAGCTTTCAGTTTATAATCTAAAATTTAAAAAATGAATACATTAATAGCAATAATAGGATTAGGTGTTTTATGCCTTTTATTTGAAATCATGAATTTCAGAAAAGCAATTATTCCAGTTACCATTCTTGGATTAATGGGGATATTAGGTCTAACACTTTCCGAATTAAATTCGCCAGCTACCTATCACAATAATATGATTGTGGTCAATAAATTCTCCGTTGCCTTTTCAAGTTTATTCATTGTATTAACTATTTTCTTAGTCGCTTTAAGTTATGATTTTTATGAAAAACACCAAACTAAAATATCCGATTATATTGCTATAAAGATATTCTTATTGTCGGGAGCAGTTGCTATGGTTTCTTTTGGTAATTTATCAATGTTCTTTTTAGGAATTGAAATACTTTCTATTTCACTTTATGTTTTAGCAGCATCCGATCGCATGAATATTAAAAGTAATGAAGCTGGATTAAAGTATTTTCTAATGGGGTCTTTCGCCTCAGGAATATTGCTATTTGGTATCTGCTTAGTATATGGTGCCATGGGAACCTTTGACATTATAGAAATTAGCGAACTTTCACAATCTGCTGAATTACCATCTTGGTTCTTTATAGGAATAATATTATTAACCATAGGTATGTTGTTTAAAATAGCCGCAGTACCGTTTCACTTTTGGGCACCAGACGTTTATCAAGGTGCGCCAGCATTAACTACAGCTACAATGAGTACATTGGCAAAAGTAGTTGCAATGGCATCTTTATTTAAATTACTAACTGCAATGAACGTTGAAATTACTTATGGATTTCAAATAGTTATAGTCGTTATTTCAATTGCTTCAATGACTGTGGGTAATATTATGGCCTTAAAACAAACCAATGTAAAACGAATGTTGGCATTTTCAGGAATTTCACATGCAGGATTTATGTTAATGGCGTTGTTAAGTGCCACAACAGCTGCAGGAAGTTTGTTGTATTATGCTTCTGCTTATTCCCTTGCCGGAATTGCAGCATTTACGGTTTTATTATATGTATGTAAAGACAAAGGAAACGAAGAAATTTCTCACTTTAACGGATTAGGAAAAACCAATCCGATATTAGCAGCTGTACTTACTGCTTCCTTATTATCGATGGCAGGAATTCCAGTTTTTGCAGGATTTTTCGCTAAGTTGATGTTGTTTACACAAACGATAGAATCAGGTTATTTAATTGTAGTTATTGCGGCTGTAATCAACTCAATTATAAGCATTGGGTACTATTTCAAATTAATTTTGGCAATTTATACTAAAGAAGCAGCTGAGGAAAAAAAGGCAACTTCTTTTGCATTTTACGCAGTTGCAGTACTTGCTATCGTAATGAACTTAATCATTGGTTTGTACCCTACTTTAATTATGCAATTATTAAGTTAGGGCAATTAAAAACTAATTTATTATAACATGAAGAATTTAGAAAAATTTCTAGACCAATTTGAATCTAGAATTCCGCTTTTTGAAAATGAAAATCAAGCAATTTCTAAATCCAATGTGGGCTGGCATATTGAACATTCTCTTTTAACCTTGAATGAAGTCACAAAATTTTTGACCCATTCAAACCCAAAAGAGTACCGATGGAGATTCAATTTAATAAGAATTCTTGTATTAAATAGAGGTAAAATTCCAAGGGGAAAAGCAAAAGCTCCAAAAGTTGTGGTGCCTCAAAAAACGATTGATCAAGCTACATTACTTATCCATTTAAACGAATCTAGAAAAAGTATACTGGAATTAAAAACGATTTCAAAAGACCATTATTTTGAACATCCTTTTTTTGGAAAAATAAAACGAAATGATACGATTCGTTTTCTAGAAATTCACACCAATCATCATTTGGAAATAATAGAAGACATTATTAAGACGTAACTATTCTTCTTGTATTGTTTTCTTCTTTTCAAATGTCAATACCAACGCTGGCAAAACCAATAAGTTGGCAAACATAGCGAAAAGCAACGTACAAGAAATTAATCCGCCAAGTGCCACTGTTCCACTAAAACTTGAAAGAGTAAAAATCGCAAATCCGAAAATCAGAACAATAGAAGTATAAAAGGTACTCACTCCCGTTTCTTGCAAAGCACTAAATACCGATTTTTTGATTTTTCCGTCATTCATTTTTAAGTCGTGACGGTATTTTGCCATGAACTGAATGGCATTGTCGACTGAAATACCAAAAGCGATACTGAAAACTAAAATGGTAGACGGCTTTAATGGTATCCCCAAATACCCCATAAGTCCTGATGTGATGCATAGTGGTAAAATATTGGTAATAACCGATACCAATATCATTTTTGCTGAACGGAACATGTAGGCCATTAATCCTGCAATTAACAAAATGGCAAATATCAACGATTCAATTAAATTGTTTATCAAATACGAGGTTCCTTTTTGAAACACTAATGCTTTCCCAGTTAAAGTAACTTCGTAACGGTCTTTTGGAAAAATAGCGTTAATTTTAGTTTTGAGTTTTTCTTCGATAGTTGCCATATCTTTAGTGCCAATATCCTTCATGTAAGTTGTAATTCTAGCGTATTGGCCAGTTGAATCAACATAACTTTTCATTAAATTGTCCTTCGTATTTTTAGTGGCATTTTTTGCATAGGAAAGGATGAAAACTTGTTCTTGCGATGTGGGTAAATCATAATATTCTGGGTTCCCATTATAGAATGCTTGCTTGGAATATTTAACTAAATTAACTATTGAAACAGGTTTCGAAAGCTCAGGAATTTGTTCAATTGTTTTTTGTAATTCGTCCATTTTTTTCATGGTCGATAATTTCATAACTCCTTTTTTTCGTTTGGTGTTAATCATTATTTCAAGCGGCATTACCCCGTTAAATTCTTTTTCATAAAATAAAATATCTTTAAAAAACGAAGCGCTTTTTGGCATTTCGCCAATTAAACTTCCTGAAACTTTCATCTGCATTACTCCTATTACACTAAATACAAGTAATAAAACATAAACCGTATAAATATAAGTACGTTTGGTTTTAACGACTTTTTCAACCCACCCTAAAACAGATGATAAATAGTTTTTACTTAAATGGTAAAGGTGCTTTTCCTTTGGCATCGGCATAAAGCTGTACATAATTGGCACTATTAAAAGCGTAAGCAAGTAAACAGTAATCACATTGATTGAGGTAACTAAACCAAATTCATAAAGGAGCTCGTTTCCAGTAATCATAAAAGTTGCAAAACCAACAGCCGTAGTAAGATTAGTCATTAATGTAGAAACACCAATTTTAGAAATTACCCGTTGTAATGCTTTGGCTTGGTTTTGATGCATTTTTATCTCTTGCTGGTATTTATTAATTAGAAATATACAGTTCGTAATTCCAATTACTATAATTAATGGCGGAATAATAGCAGTTAGAATTGTAATCTTATAATGAAATAATCCTAGAGTTCCAAAGGACCACATTACACCAAAAATTAAAATAAAAATGGAAATAAATGTTGCTCTGTAAGACCGGAAAAAGAAGAAAAAAATAAGAGAGGTTATCAATAAAGCTGCTCCAATAAAGAGTCCGATTTCACCCTTCATGTTTTCGGCATTTATGGTTCTAATGTAGGGCATTCCAGAAACGCGAAGGTCAATTCCAGTACTTTTTTCAAACTTCTCAATTTTGGGCAGAAGCGTTTCAATGATAAAGGTTTTTCTTTCTGCAGTATTTACAATTTCTTTTTTAAGGTAAATTGCTGAACGAATACTTCCGGATTTTGTATTGAACAAAAGCCCTTCATAAAAAGGTAAATTATTGAAAAGTTCCGTTTTAATATTATGTAAATAGGCTTGATCATTAATTTGTTCGTGATCTATTAAAGGAACCAATTCAAATTTTTGAGCTAGTGTGTCTTTTTGTAATTTTTTTAGGTCACTAATAGAAACCACTAATTCAACATTATTCGATAATTTGAGCCCCGTCATCAATTCGTTCCATTTAGCAAACGCCTTTGGAGTAAAAAAATTAGGGTCTTTAAATCCAATAACTATTAGATTTCCTTCTTCTCCAAATTTTGATAAAAAGTCATCGTATTGTTGATTTACACTATGTTTTTTAGGCAGAAGATTTGCTTCGGTATAAGTCATGCTAAGGTTTCTCCATTGGAAACCAAGAAAAATAGTGATCGCGGTAATTGCAACTAAAATGGTAATTCTATATGTTAGAATCAAACGGGCAATGTATTCCCAAAAACCAACTTTTAACTTCTTTTTCATATTCATTAATAACGCGAGCAAAGGTAATTAAAACAAAGAAAAATTCTAGTCAAACAAATAATTATTTAATCAAAAATTCTATGATAAATAAAATCCCAATTTTAATTATTGTAATGAATTATGAATAGTAATAATTCTTATATTTGATTTTTGAATCTTTGTATTTAAAATCAGTTTTTACATTATGAAAAACATAAAAAACACTTTCTTTTATCTAATCGTAACTGGTGGTTTTACTGCATTAATTTATTGGATTATATTAAAAGGCAAGTTTTTAGAAACTGTAAAAACAGCATCTATCGTTTTAACTCCCTCAGATCATTGGAATGAATTTATAAGTTCAATGGTTGTTAATTTTAAAGATCCTTTAGCAATCTTACTAGCGCAAATAATCACCATAATTATAGTCGCTCGTTTTTTTGGATGGATTTTCAGAAAAATCGGGCAGCCCTCAGTAATCGGGGAAATAATTGCAGGTATATTTCTTGGGCCATCTTTACTTGGAATGTATTTTCCTGAGTTCTCTATGGCGCTATTTCCTGTTCAATCACTTGGAAATTTATCCTTCTTAAGCCAAATCGGATTGATTCTTTTCATGTTTGTTGTAGGAATGGAATTAGATTTAAAAGTACTAAAAAATAAAGCCAATGAAGCGGTTGTAATAAGCCACGCAAGTATTGTAATCCCTTTTGCATTAGGAATAGGATTGGCCTTTTATGTATATCAAACATTTGCGCCTGAAGGAATTTCATTTTTATCTTTTAGTTTGTTTATGGGAATTGCAATGAGTATCACGGCGTTTCCAGTTTTAGCAAGAATTGTTCAAGAACGAGGAATTCATAAAACAAGATTAGGAGCAATTGTAATTACTTGTGCTGCTGCAGATGACATTACAGCTTGGTGCTTACTTGCTGTTGTAATTGCAATTGTAAAAGCAGGGGCATTTGAAAGTGCATTATATGTAATTGGACTTTCAATACTTTATGTACTAATAATGCTTTTTATTGTAAAACCATTCTTGAAAAAAGTAGGAGATTTATATTCAAAAAGTGAAAACTTAAGTAAACCAGTTGTTGCTATATTTTTTCTTACGTTAATTTTATCTTCCTATACTACTAATATAATTGGAATTCATGCATTATTTGGTGCCTTTATGACAGGTGTGATCATGCCAGATATTTCAAAATTTAGAAGCATATTTATTGAAAAAGTAGAAGATGTTTCGGTAATATTATTATTGCCATTATTCTTTGTATTTACGGGTTTAAGAACTCAAATAGGATTAATTAATGATCCTTATATGTGGCAAGTTACCGGTTTTATAATATTGGTAGCGGTAGTTGGGAAATTCTTTGGGAGTGCTTTGGCGGCTAAATTTGTAGGACAAAGTTGGAAAGACAGTCTTACAATTGGCGCGCTAATGAATACTAGAGGTTTAATGGAATTGGTAGTTTTAAACATTGGATTGGACCTAAAAGTATTGACGCCTCAGGTTTTTACCATGATGGTTATAATGGCTTTGGTTACCACTTTTATGACTGGACCAGCATTGAATTTGATCAATTGGGCGTTTAAATCAAAGTATAAATTTATGCCAGAAGAAATTAACAGCAAGAGCAAATTTAAAATATTGTTGTTTTTTGGAAATAATGAAAAAGGAAGATCACTACTTAGATTAGCAAGTAGTTTGGTTAAAAAACAAAAAGACAATGTAAATATTACCGCAATGCATTTAGTATTAAGTGATGAAATGCATGCTAATAATATGGAGGAATATGAAACCGATAGTTTTCTTCCAATAATAAATGAGTCAAAAATTCTAGATCAACAAATTACTACCGTATTTAAAGCTACTGTTGATGTAGAAACTGATATTGTTGAAATAGCAAATCAAGGAGAATACGACTTACTTCTTGTTGGACTAGGAAAGTCCATTTTTGAAGGCACACTTTTAGGAAAAGTATTAGGATTTACAACTAGAATTATTAATCCTGATCGTTTAATTGATAAGTTTACTGGTAAAGAAGGGTTGTTTGAAAATTCCCCTTTTGATGAAAGAACAAGACAAATTATATCAAAAACTAAAATGCCTTTAGGGATTTTAATTAACAAGGACCTACAGAATGTAAATCAAGTTTTTATTCCAATATTTAGTGCTGAAGATGGATTTTTATTGGATTATGCGCAAAAACTAATCTACAATAACGAATCGAAAATTGCAGTATTAGATTGTAATGGACAAATAAAAAATAACTTTATCATTAAAAATGCTGTTGATTCATTAGAAAATAATTCCCCAAGTAATATGAGTTTTTTAACCAATAAAGTCATTGATAAAGAATTTTTAAATCAGCATGATTTAATGATAATTAGCTTAGAAAGTTGGAAAAAACTAGTTGATTCTCAAAGTGATTGGTTAAGTGATATTCCATCTGTATTGATTGTAAAACCATAATTAAGAAAAAACTTCTTTCAATACTTCTATCGATTTTGGTTTTCTGAATCCTTCCAAATGATAACTGTAATAATCAATTAGGATTTTTAATAGAAGCTGTCTTTCTATTACATGAAAAGTTTTAAGGTCACTTTCCAATTTTAGATTTATTAATTTTTTGAATAGCAATGTTTCATTTTCCGACAATGCGCTTATTGCGCTGAAAGGTGAAAAATTACCTTCTTTCATTTCAAAAAAAGGCAGATCCATATCGGAAATATCAGGATAAAATCCCAAGTATTTCGATGCTTCTAATAAAAAAATGAGATGGAAATTGGCCATGTCTTCGTGTTCATCAAGCCACAATAAGGAAGTTTCTAAATAGGTAAATAACGCTTCATTTTCTTCCTCCTCATGAATAGAATAATGCATCATTTCTGATAAAAAAAGTACTATAGTGCTTTTAACTACATCACTATGAATGGTTTGAAAAGGAACTGCTAGTTTAATTTCTTTAAAATTTTCAAGTGTTCCTTTATTTTTATGAACAGCTTCAATTTCTAACAATGAAAAAGGTTGGAAGTAAGCGATTTTCTGATTTGATTTTCTTGATGAAAAAGCATCTCGAACAAAATAGGTTTTAAGACCGTCAGAGAGTGTAAAACACTTTACAATCAAGCTTTTCTCTTGATATTTTATTGATGAAATTACAATCGCCCTCGTTTTTACTACCATTTTTTTGTGTTCTTAAATTTTAGAGGTTCTTAAAAATTCTTTTGAAAACTCAAAATAAACTACCTAATTATCATCACTTTTTTAACTGTAGTATCCGTTGCATCTTGCGCAGAAATAAATATCATATATACCCCTGAAGCTACATTGTACTTTCCAAAAGCTTTAGTATCCCATTCGATTGTTCCACCTTGAGAAATGGTTTCATAAACTAAATTACCCTCAATGTCGGTGATTTTAACATTGCATTTATTAGATAATCCGCTCACTTTAACAGTTCCATCAAAATCTGGCCTAACCGGATTTGGATAAACATTTACATTACTTAAATCAGTACTAGCCGTGGTTGCGGTTCCTTTATAGGAAACCATTCCTTTATCAGTAGCAAAAAAAACCTCGCCATTGGTGGGATTGATATCGATGTCATTTATGGCATTACTCGGTAATGGGGAATTACTACTAGTAAAACGTTGAAGAGTTTGCTGTCCATCAGAAGAGAATTGGAAGACTCCTGAATCTGCAGTTCCTACCCATTTATTATTGGCTCCGTCCACAACTATATCGGTTATAAATTGTTCGTATAGTAATTCTTGTGCCAATCCACTTTCTAAAATAATAATAGAATTTGTGGTTAATTGCTCATCTGTTAAAAAACGATCCACACTTGGAAGTACTCTTAATCCACTAGTAGTTCCAATCCAAAGTTGGTTTCTATTATCAATTGCAACGACTCTTGCGTCTACAACGGGCAAATTTCCTAATTCGGCACCAAGTGATATTTTCTTAAAAATGTTCCCCGTTTCATTGTATGCAATAACTCCATCATAACTTGAAGCCATCCATTTAGTTCCATTTTTATCAACTACAACTTCCCCATAACTATTTTCATAATACCTTTGAGATATTGGTTCTATGTTAACACTTGACCATGCGCCTTGAGTTGAAAGTTTCTTTATACCATTTTTAGACCAGCCATTTCCAATCCACAAATTTCCCGATTTGTCAAATGCTGCTCCATTAATACGTAGATCTTTGTAATTTGGATTTGGAGGATTTAAAACTAGAGATTCTAATGTACTGTTACTTTCATTATACAAAACAGATGGAATATCATTTTCAACTTTTAACAGCCCTGAGAAAAATGAACTTAAATAAACCTGATTACTATTATTTGGATTTATCGTGATTTTAGACAGAGCTTTCGCTCCCAATACGGCAGAATAAGGAGTGTTTTGCCATCCGTTTTCGTTATATTTACTAAATCCATACGTGTTTAAACCATTATAATCATAGGTATATGGATTGTAATCTGCCGAATATCCCCCATAAACAGCCCATAAATTTTTTGTGGAAGCATTAATCGCAAATAACGCGTTTCGAGAAGGACCTTCGGGATTTAAAAATGTAAAAATGGTTGGATTATCAATAGTTGTAGTAATTATTCCATCTTCTAATGTACCCAAATAAATTATATTGTCAATTATGGTAGCACAGGTGAATTTTGCTGAAATATTTGTAATTTGATTACTATTGATTTGGAACAACAAACTCAAATTTTGGTTGTAAACATAGACACTGGTTTGAGTAGAAATTAATATATAATTGCCACTCGCTCTTAAATCAATTGCTCCTAAAGTAAGGGTTGAAAAAGAGGTAAATATAGAACCAGTTAGCCTAAATAGTTGACCCCAATTTGAAGAAGCAACAACCTGGGAGCCAAAAGTTTCTACTCCTGAGAATACCCCACCTATTACTTGCGACCATTGATTGTAATCGTTCAAATTAGGATTGGAAATAGTGGCTTTTTTTATACCTACTGAAGTCGCCGCATAAATAATTCCATTACTAATTGCAGTTTGTGAAACTTTTATTTCTGCTCCTAAATCTCCAATTCTGAAGGTGTCTCCAAACCCAGAAGTCGCTAAATTATATAGTACAATTCCAAAATCGCAGGAAATATATAGAATACCATTGTATTCCATGAAATGATTGATTTTTTTTAAATTCTGATTGACCCCATTTGTAATAATATCTACTACATTTACCATTGTTCTATCCGCATCGTTTACAATCATAATTAAGCCATTTTCATAACCAATAATGGTTTTATTAAAGGCTGTGCTGTGGTAAATGGATGAAATAGTTTGACCTGAAAGTCCGTCAATAGTATTCGTGGTTTTAATTGAATTTGTTTCCAAATTTTTTGAAAACAAAGCATTTTCAGCTGCAGCAAAAAAAACTGTTGGCGATTGAGAAATGTCTTTTATTTGTTTATATGAGAAATAACCCTTCCAGAATTGACTGTTTTGGGAAACGCCAATTTGAATTGAAATTAAAGCAATAAGTAATGCTAATGAGTATTTCATTTTATTATATTTCAATCACAAATATACTATAAACGGAATTATTATCGTTTTCATATACAAACAAAAAAATGCCCCACAAATTGTGAGGCATTTAATAAATATAGTGGTTGGTTTTATACTACCCCTTGTGCCAACATAGCATCAGCAACTTTAACAAATCCAGCAATATTTGCTCCTTTAACGTAATCTACGTATCCCGTTGCATCCTTACCGTATTTTACACAAGAAGCGTGAATATCAAGCATTATTTTTTTCAAACGCTCGTCCACTTCTTCTGCTGTCCAACTTAATCTCAATGAGTTTTGTGACATTTCTAATCCTGAGGTTGCTACCCCGCCCGCATTAGATGCTTTTCCGGGTGCGAATAATATTTTAGCTTTATGGAAAACAATTACTGCCTCTGGGGTTGAAGGCATATTAGCTCCTTCAGCCACACAAATACATCCATTTTCAACTAGCATTTTAGCCTCTTCTTCGTTCAATTCGTTTTGAGTTGCACATGGTAAAGCAACATCACATTTAACTTCCCAAGGACGTTTTCCAGCAACAAATTTTGCATTTGGATACTTAGTTAAATAATCGCTAATTCTTCCGCGTAATTCATTTTTGATTTCCATTACATAGGCTAATTTAACAGAATCAATTCCATCAGCATCATAAATATATCCTGAAGAATCTGATAAAGTAACTACTTTACCACCCAATTGAGTGGCTTTTTCTGCAGCATATTGTGCCACGTTTCCAGAACCAGAAATTACAACTGTTTTTCCAGTAAAACTGTCACCTATAGTGTTCAACATACTTTGTGCAAAATAAACATCTCCGTATCCAGTAGCTTCAGGACGAATTAATGAACCTCCAAAAGAAATTCCTTTTCCGGTTAACACACCTGTAAACTCATTTCTTAATCTTTTATATTGGCCAAACATGTAACCAACTTCACGACCTCCAACACCAATATCTCCTGCTGGTACGTCAGTATTATCACCAATATGTTTTGATAATTCTGTCATAAATGCTTGACAAAAACGCATTACTTCATTATCCGATTTTCCTTTAGGATCAAAATCGGCTCCTCCTTTACCACCACCCATTGGCAATGTGGTTAAACTATTTTTGAAAGTTTGCTCAAAAGCTAAAAATTTTAAAATACTTAAATTTACTGAAGGATGAAAACGAATTCCACCTTTATAAGGCCCAATTGCAGAATTCATTTGAATTCTATACCCTCTATTTACTTGAATATCGCCTTTATCATCAGTCCAAACTACACGAAAAGTAATTATTCGCTCAGACTCGACCATTCTTTCCAAAAGCATTTTGTTTTGATATTTTTTATTATCTTCAATAAATGGAATTACTGTTTCAGCAACTTCATGAACGGCTTGCATAAATTCTGGCTCGTTCGGATTTCTTTTAGCGACAGCTTCAACAAAAGATTTAATACTTTCTGACATATTATTATTTTATTTTACGGTTTAAGAAAACGTTTTCGTATTGTGTTACAAATATACATTTTAATCAATATACATTGAAATATATTTTAATTTGACAATAGAATTATCTTTTTTCTATTAAAAATTTAAAAAACCTGAATTTTATTCATCTATATATATTGAAAAGTCAATTTATTAATAAGTAAAATAGCATTTTTATACCATTTTACTATTGTACTAAATAATTAAGCTAACGCCTGACTTAAGTCAACTAAAAGATCTTCAATGTCTTCAATACCAACACTTAAACGAACTAAATCGTCAGAAATTCCAATTTCTTTTCGTTTATCTTCAGGAATTGATGCATGTGTCATTAATGCCGGATGATTGGCTAATGATTCAACACCACCTAAAGATTCAGCCAAAGTGAAGACT
Organism: Chitinophaga pinensis; assembly: GCA_943324545.2. GTDB lineage: Bacteria > Bacteroidota > Bacteroidia > Flavobacteriales > Flavobacteriaceae > Flavobacterium. The sequence goes on along the minus strand of CALPMA020000019.1, from coordinate 2,702 downwards.
TTAAGCTTTTCAAGAAAATGAATTGAATCTTCTTTTTCCCCTGAAACAAAAGTAAAAGAAACCATTCCTCCAAAACCACTCATTTGCTTTTTGGCAATTTCATGATACGGATGACTTGGTAATCCAGGATAAAAAACAGTTTTTATTTTAGGATGATTGTTTAAAAAATTTGCAACTTTTGCGCCATTTTCACAATGCCTTTGAACACGTAAATGGAGCGTTTTTATTCCTCTTAAAACCAAAAAGCTATCCATAGGACCTAATGTTCCACCTGTTGCAAATTGTTGAAAGTGCAATTGATTTCCTAATTCTTCATCCTTTATAATTAATGCTCCTGCAATTACATCAGAATGTCCACCTAAATATTTTGTAGCAGAATGCATCACAATATCGGCTCCTAAATCCAATGGTTTTTGTAAATACGGCGTTGCAAAAGTATTGTCAACTGCAAAAAGAATTTTATTTTGTTTTGTGATTTTAGCAATTTCTTGAATATCTGCTAATTTCATCAAAGGATTTGTTGGCGTTTCAACCCAAACTAATTTGGTGTTTTCGTTGATTAACGATTTGAATTTCTCCAAATCATTCATATCAACAAAATGAAATTTGATTCCGGAATCTTTATAAATACGAGTAAACATTCGATACGTTCCACCATATAAATCATCCATTGCAATAATTTCATCTCCTGATTTAAAGGTTCTAATTAGACAATCTGTTGCTGCCAAACCAGACGAAAATGCCAATCCACGGGCTCCATTTTCAATACTTGCCAACGCATTTTCTAATGCAGATCGGGTTGGATTTGCAGCACGACTGTATTCATAATCCGGATTCAAAGGTTGCCCTGGACTTGTTTGAACAAATGTTGACGTTTGGTAAACTGGTGGCATTACTGCTCCAGTAGCTGGATCGTGATGTTGACCACCGTGTATGGTTTTTGTATTGAATTTCATAACTGCTATTTTTTTGTAAAGATATAAATTGTAACTCTTTATTTTTTATTAAAAATGCCCTTTTTTACTTCAAATGAATTTTCTTTGCATAAAGAAATAAGTTACTTATGATTAACAAAATTTATTACCTTGGAACTTGCGATACTTGTCGCAAAATAATTAAATCATTACCTAAAAACGTAGATTTAGTTTTTCACGATATCAAGCAAGATCGAATTACTGAAGAGCAATTAGAGGAAATGCACCAGCTTTCAGGAAGCTATGAATCCTTATTTAGCAAGAAAGCAATTTTGTATAAAACGTTGGATTTGAAAAACAAACAATTATCAGAATCGGATTATAAAAATTTGATTTTAGAAAATTATACTTTTTTAAGTCGTCCGGTTTTTATTATTAATGAAGGGATTTATATTGGCAATAGTCAACAAAATATACTTAAGGTTAATACCATTTTAAATAATGTCTAAAAGAAATATTGCACTGATTGGCGCGACTTTAGTATCCTTAATTTATGGTGTTACCTTCACAATTGCTAAAGATGTAATGCCGCATTATATAGATGCTTATGGTTTCATTTTACTCCGTGTAGGTGGATCAGCGCTATTATTTTGGTTTATTTGGATCTTTATGAGAATATTAAAAGTGGGACCAAATGAAAAAATTGAACCCCATGATTTTCCTAGAATTATAGCCTGTGCTTTTTTTGGGGTTGCTTTAAATATGCTTACCTTTTTTAAAGGACTAAGCTTGACCTCACCAATTTCTGCAGCAGTGATTATGGTTTGTACACCATTAATTGTTTTGATATTATCGACAATTATTATCAAAGAAAAAATGCGAAAAAGAAAAATCCTTGGAATATTATTGGGGCTTTTTGGAACGTCATTTTTGATATTGTATGGAAAATCTGTTGGAAATAATTCCAATGCCAGTTGGGGAAATTTCTTGGTTTTAGTTAATGCCGTTTCCTATGGCTATTACTTAGTCATTGTAAAAAAATTAATGGATAAATACAACGCTTTTACCTTTGTAAAGTGGATTTATTTATTTGGATTTTTAATGGTAATCCCTTTTGGTTGGAGCCAATTCCAATCAGTTGATTGGGCTATATTACCTTCAGATATCCTTTGGAAAATTGGATTTGTGGTCGTATTTTCAACCTTTTTTACTTACTTATTAAATCTACTTTCTATGCGGGAATTAAAACCAACATTAGTAGCGGTATTTATCTATTTACAACCTCTTTTTGCAACTGTTTTCGCTATTAGTTTAGGTAAAGATGAATTGTCATGGGTTAAAATAAGCTCGGCAATTTTAATCTTTACTGGGGTCTATTTAGTAATCGATAAAAAAGGGAGCAACTACGGGACGATGCGAAATAAGCACTGAAAACTTTTTCATTATCTTTACACACATTTTAAAAGCATTATGATACAATCAATGACTGGTTTTGGGAAAGCAACATTGCAATTACCAACAAAAAAAATAACCGTTGAAATTAAATCTTTAAATAGTAAAGGTTTGGATTTAAGCGTGAGAATGCCTTCTGTTTATCGCGAAATGGAATTGAGTTTGCGCAACGAAATTTCATTGGCGTTAGAAAGAGGAAAAATTGATTTCTCCATTTACATTGAAAGTACTGCCGAGCAAACCTCAACCAAGGTAAATGTTCCAATTGTGAAAGCCTACATGGCGCAACTTCGCGAAGTTTATGGCGATGCCGTGGAAACAGAATTAATGAAAATG
>CALPMA020000018.1 GCA_943324545.2 Chitinophaga pinensis | reverse complement strand
CATCAAGAAAGTATTAGTCATCAGGAAAAAATCATAAATCATTCTTCGAATTAACTCTATCTTTGCCTTATGACAGGACTTGTTTATAAATCTACTGGAAGTTGGTACACTGTAAAATCCGAAAATGGTGATTTTATAGAATGTCGTATGAAAGGTAAATTCCGAATCAAAGGCATTAAAAGTACTAATCCAATTGCTGTAGGTGATTGGGTAGATTATGAACTCGAAGAAACTTCCGATTCGGTTACTGGAACGATTTATAATATACATGAAAGAAAGAATTATATCGTTCGAAAATCAGTAAATTTATCGCATCAAATGCACATTATTGCCTCTAATATTGATCGTGTTTTTCTTTTAATTACGATTAATAACCCACCTACAACCACCAATTTTATCGATCGTTTTTTAGTTACTGCTGAGGCCTATGGAATTGAAACGGTGTTGGTTTTTAACAAGATAGATACGTTTGACGAAGTTACATTAGACGAACAATTGTACTTGCAACATATCTACCAAGAAATTGGATACCATTGTTTGCGAGTTTCTTCAACAGAAATGAAAGGAATTGAGGAGTTAAAAGCACTAATGATTGGAAAAGTAAGCATGTTTTCTGGACATTCAGGTGTTGGAAAATCTACTTTGGTAAATGCTCTGGAACCTAATTTGCAACTAAAAACTAAGGTGATTTCTGAGCAAAGTATGCAGGGTCAACACACCACTACATTTGCAGAAATGTATGATTTAAGTTTCGATGCTAGAATTATTGATACCCCAGGAATCAAAGGATTTGGAATTGTAGATATGGAAAAGGAAGAAATTAGCGGCTATTTTCCAGAGTTTTTTAAGTTAAAAGACCAATGTAAATTCAACAACTGTTTGCATAAAGACGAACCCCATTGCGCCATTAAAAAAGCGCTCGAAGACGATAAAATATCCTGGTCTCGATATAAAAGTTACCTTAAAATTTTGGAAGGTGACGAGGAGCATTATAGAACAGATATTTATGATGAGGATCGAAAAGCAAGTGATGAAACCCGAAATAAGTAATCAATTTGAAAGTAGTAATCCAAAGAGTTTCTTCCGCATCGGTAACTATTGAAACCGAAATTGTAGCTAATATTCAAAGCGGTTTATTGGTATTGGTTGGAATTGAAGACGGAGATTCCGTAGAGGACATCAATTGGCTTAGCCAAAAAGTAATTAACCTTCGAATTTTTGGGGATGAAAATGAAGTCATGAACTTATCTGTAAAAGACATTCAAGGTGATATTATTATTGTAAGTCAATTTACATTGCATGCCAGTACTAAAAAGGGAAACCGACCCTCTTATATCAAAGCTTCAAAACCCGAAATAGCCGTTCCTTTGTATGAAAAATTTGTTCAGCAAATGGAATTGGAGCTTGGAAAGAGAATTCAAACCGGTAAATTTGGAGCTGATATGAAAGTAGCATTGGTAAACGATGGACCTGTAACCATAATTATTGATAGTAAAAATAAATCATGATGAATCTAAAAAATTCCCAACTAGAAGTTGATAATTGGATCAAAGAACACGGTGTTCGTTACTTTAATGAACTTACCAATATGGCACAACTTACCGAAGAAGTAGGGGAAGTGGCTCGTATTATTGCCCGTCGTTATGGCGAACAATCGGAGAAAGAATCCGATAAAAACAAAGACCTTGGCGAAGAATTAGCCGATGTAGTTTTTGTAGTTCTTTGTCTAGCAAACCAAACAGGTATTGACCTGCAAGCCGCATTTGATAAAAAAATGGATTTAAAATCGATTCGTGATAAAGACCGTCATCATGACAATGAAAAATTGAAATAATGAACGCAAGGCTTACAGCAAATGATTTAAAATTAAATTCTAAAATTAATATCACTGGTTCCAAATCGGAAACCAATAGATTATTATTGCTTAAAGCCCTTTATCCAAATATCGTTATTGAAAATGCCTCTAATTCTGACGATTCAGAAGTTATGCGCTCGGGGTTGACCACCAACAACCAAACAATCGATGTTCACCACGCAGGAACTGCAATGCGTTTTTTAACTGCCTATTTTGCATCGCAAGAAAACAAATCGATAACATTAACCGGTTCTTTAAGAATGAAAGAACGACCAATTAAAATTTTAGTTGACGCCTTAAAACAATTAGGAGCGAATATTGAATATCTTGAAAATGACGGTTTTCCACCAATAAAAATCACAGGTCAAAAACTCAATACTTCTAAAGTTTCGCTTCCATCAAATGTTAGTAGCCAATACATTTCAGCCCTTTTATTAATTGCTCCGAGTCTTCAAAATGGATTGGAATTGGAATTAATCGGTGAAATCACTTCCATTTCCTACATCAATATGACTTTGAAACTACTTAATGAAATGGGTGTTGAAACCTCTTTTATTGGGAATATTATAATTGTAAATCCAAAGGCACAAGACCCAAGCTCCAAAACCATAGTTGTAGAATCCGATTGGAGCTCGGCCTCTTATTTTTATTCAATAATTGCACTTTCAAAAGCTGGGACACAAATCGAACTAACCAATTTTAACAAAACAAGTTTGCAAGGCGATGCAGTAATAGCTTTAATATATGAGCAAATGGGCGTTGAAACTCATTTTGATGAAGGTAAAATTACATTACTAAAAACTAAAAAATTTGAATATAGGACTATTGTTTTAGACTTAAATGATACTCCCGATATTGCTCAAACTATTGTTGTAACTGCTTTTGGATTAGGAATTGAGTGTCAATTAACGGGATTGCAAACCCTAAAAATAAAAGAAACCGATCGATTAAAAGCCTTGCAAAAGGAACTTTCAAAACTGGGAGCTCTTATTTCAATAACCAATGATAGTTTATATTTGGCCCCATCAAAATCAATTCCGTCCAGTCAAAGTATCGCAACCTATAATGACCATAGAATGGCAATGGCCTTTGCGCCCCTGGCGTTAAAAGGTGCTATTAATATTGAAAATGCGGACGTAGTATCGAAATCCTATCCTAACTTTTGGATTGATTTAGAGCTCTTAGGATTTGAGATTTTAGAATATTAAATCTGATCTTCTTAGTGTGTTAGCGCCCTTGCGCTTCATTTCAAAAATAAACCCCAAAACACTTGACAACGCCTGTCTCACAATCGTATATTTGCAAACGATTTTGAATCAGACTCAAAATCCATAACTTATAATTTATTCTAAATGAAATTATCACATTTTCAATTCAATTTACCAAAAGAACTATTAGCTGAATTTCCAGCAGAAAACAGAGACGAGTCTCGCTTAATGGTTATCAATCGAGAAAAGAAAACTATTGAACACAAAATGTTTAAAGATGTTATCGATTATTTTGATGATGGAGATGTAATGATTCTTAATAATACTAAAGTTTTTCCAGCACGTTTGTTCGGGAATAAAGAAAAAACAGGAGCAAGAATTGAAGTTTTCTTGTTAAGAGAATTGAATGCAGAGCAACGCCTTTGGGACGTTTTAGTAGATCCTGCACGTAAAATTAGAATTGGTAATAAATTGTATTTTGGCGATGACGATTTGTTAGTCGCTGAGGTTATTGACAACACTACTTCACGAGGAAGAACGTTACGTTTTCTTTTTGACGGACCTTATGATGAATTCCGAAAAAAATTAACAGAATTAGGAGAAACCCCAATCCCAAAGTATATTAATAGAGAAGTAACTCCAGAAGATGCTGATCGTTATCAAACTATTTATGCAAAAGAAGAAGGAGCTGTAGCTGCTCCAACCGCAGGATTACATTTTTCTAAACACCTTTTGAAAAAATTAGAAATTAAAGGAGTTAGCTTTGCAGAAGTGACTTTGCACGTAGGTTTGGGAACTTTTAATCCAGTAGAAGTAGAAGATTTATCAAAACATAAAATGGATTCTGAAGAGTTAAAAATTTCTCAAGAAGCTTGTGACATTGTGAATGCCGCTAAAGTCGCTAAAAAACGTATTTGTGCTGTTGGAACTACTTCAATGCGCGCCATTGAAAGTTCGGTTTCTTCTCAAAGAACCCTAAATCCATTTGATGGTTGGACCAATAAGTTCATTTTTCCTCCACATGATTTTAGTATTGCCAATTGTATGATTACCAATTTCCATACACCAAAATCAACCTTATTAATGATGATTTCTGCATTTTGCGGTCACGATTTAATGAAAGAAGCATATGAAATCGCGGTGAAAGAAAATTATAGATTTTATTCTTACGGGGATGCCATGTTAATCATCTAAATAAAATTAATAGATATTTAAATCTCGCCTGAAAAGGCGAGATTTTTTATATACACTAAATTTATAAAAGTATTTTAAGATTGCCAATGCTATATTTTTGCTATTTTTACCACTACTAAAACTGAATTTATGACATTCCAAAATACCCTTGAATTTGCCAAAACACTCGATTCTCAAGACCCTTTAAAAGAATATAGAAATGAGTTTTTTTTTCCTAAAGTTAATGGCAAGCAAGCAATTTATTTTACTGGGAATTCCCTTGGACTTTTATCCACTCGTGCAAAAAAGTATGTAGATGATATTATGAACGATTGGCAAAATATGGCTATTGAAGGGTATTTTTATGCGGAGAAACCTTGGTTGGATTATCACGAACGGTTTGCAAAACCCTTAAGCAATATTGTAGGCGCATTGCCTTCAGAAGTTACAGTCATGAATACTTTGACGGTAAATCTTCATTTATTGATGGTATCCTTTTATAAGCCGCAGCCTAAAAAATATAAAATTCTTTGTGAAGCCAAAGCGTTTCCAAGTGACCAATACATGATGCAAAGCCAAGTAAAGTTTCATGGCTATGAACCTGATCAAGCGATTGTTGAAATTCAGCGTAGAGAAGGAGAACACAACCTTCGATTAGAAGATATTTTAGCTAAAATAGAAGAAGTAGGGGATGAATTGGCATTGGTGTTAATAGGAGGGTTGAATTATTACACAGGTCAAGTTTTTGACATGAAAACGATTACTGAAGCAGGGCATAAAGTAGGCGCTTATGTAGGTTGGGATTTAGCGCATGCGGCAGGAAACATTAAATTAGAGTTGCACGATTGGGCGGTGGATTTCGCTTGTTGGTGTAGCTATAAATACATGAATTCAGGCCCAGGAAATGCTTCCGGTTGTTTTATTCATGAAAAACACCATAACAACATGAATCTTAACAGATTTGCAGGCTGGTGGGGACATAATAAAGAAAGACGATTTAAAATGGAACCTAAGTTTGATCCTGTTCGAGGGGCAAATGGTTGGCAAGTAAGTTGTTTACCAGTACTTTCATTAGCGCCTTATTTAGCGTCTGTAGAAATGTTTGACGAAATTGGAATGGACGCTATAATTGCAAAAAGAAACAAAATAACCTCTTTTTTGGAATTTATTATACTAGAAATTTCTAGGGAAGTAAAAGGATCTTTTGAAATAATAACTCCCGCAGATCCTGATAAGCGCGGAAGTCAATTGTCTGTTTTACTTCATGGTGAAGGCAGAGCGCTATTTGATTATTTAATGGCAAACGGTGTAATTGTTGATTGGAGAGAACCTAATGTGATCCGATTTGCGCCTGCGCCTTTATATTGTTCTTTTGAAGATATGTATGAATTTGGTCAAATATTAAAAAGAGGAATTTTAAATAAATAGAAACTTCGTAAAACAACTATTTTGCAAAGTGTTTTAAGAACACTCAAAGGCAAACGAAATCTAAATTAACGTAGTGAATCTTTGTTAGTCTGTAGGTGAATTATGCAACAATTTTTTCACAAAGCGCTCAAAAAAAACCTGCTTCTTAATTCAAGCAGGTTTTTTGTAAAAAGCCATTGTGAAATTTACAATTTTTTTATTTTATTTTGAAGCACCCCTAAAATTTATAGGGGTAATATATAAATTTAATAAAAATATATAGTTTTTATATTTTTTTATGGGGGGTATAAAATTAATTTTTACATTTATTGTGAATTTAAATCAAAAACAATGAGAAAAATTATTTTAAGTGTGATCCTCATCACAATTTTGGTACTATCCGTTTTTTCAATTTATATATTCCCAGAAACTACCGTTTTAGGAGCGCATGTTGTTCCTCTAAAATTAGACACAGGAGATACCGCTTGGATGCTTGTTGCAACCGGCTTGGTTTTATTAATGACTCCTGGATTGGGCTTCTTTTATGGAGGAATGGTTGGAAAAAAGAATGTAATCAGTACCGTATTACAAAGTTTTATGGCTATGGTAATTGTAACCGTAGTATGGGTATTGGTTGGCTTCGGTTTGTGCTTCGGACCTTCAGTTGAAGGAATAATTGGTGACCCAACATCAAATTTATTTTTTAATGGCGTGAGTGCTAATTCAGCATGGGAATTAGCGCCTACTATCCCCTTTATTTTATTTGCTTTATTCCAAGCAAAATTTGCAATTATTACCCCAGCGTTAATAACTGGTGCTTTTGCCGAAAGAGTTCGTTTTTGGGCTTACTTACTATTTATGGTTTTCTTTATCGTTTTTGTATACTCTCCTTTGTGTCACATGACTTGGCATCCTGATGGTTTATTATTTGGATGGGGAGTGCTTGATTTTGCTGGTGGAACAGTAGTTCACATGAGTGCTGGATGGGCCGCATTAGCAGGAGCAATATTTTTAGGAAAAAGAAAAGTTCAAAAAGCAAATCCTGCTCGTATTACCTATGTATTATTAGGAACTGGTTTACTATGGTTTGGTTGGTTTGGTTTCAATGCCGGTTCTGCAGTAGGTGCAAATGGTTTAGCTGCTCAAGCACTAGGTACTACAACTGTAGCCGCTGCAGCTGCCGCAATGGGATGGGTATTTTTAGATAAACTTTTAGGACACAAACCGTCAGCAATGGGAGCTTGTAAAGGAGCGGTTGTTGGTTTAGTCGCCATTACTCCGGCTGCAGGTTTTGTAACTATTCCATCAGCATTAGCAATTGGTTTAATAGCAAGTGTTATAAGTAATTTAGTAGTTTCTAAATTTCCAAAAGGTAAAGTTGACGATGCTTTGGATGTATTTGCTTGTCACGGAGTAGGTGGAATGGTAGGAATGCTTTTAACTGGAGTATTTGCTTCAAAATCAGTAAATGCGATCGTGGGCGACAACCAAGGATTAATTTATGGAGATCCAACATTATTTTTAATCCAATTGAAAGCCCTTGTTCTAGTTTCTGTTTTTGCTTTTGTAGTTTCTTATTTCTTATTTTATGTTGTAAATAAAATTACACCACTTCGAGTAAGCGAAGACAAGGAAGAGCTTGGCTTAGACATCTCTCAACATGGAGAACACCTTTAACTAAAACAAAAAATTTTATTGGTCTTTTTTTCGGAACAAATTTTCAAAAAATTTGAGAATTTGTTCCGGACGGGGATTTCTATTTTCAATTTTTAACTACTAAAACAAACATAATATGAAAAAAATTACCCTTATTTTAGCATTGGCGTTAAGCGCAACAATTACATTTGGTCAAGACAAACCATTAGAAATTTCAGGATCAGCAGATTTGTATTACAAATATGATTTTTCTAAAACAGCCAACATTAAAACTAGTTTTGCTTCCGATCAAAATTCAGTATCATTAGGAATGGTTGATATTGTATTAAAGAAAAAAACAAGAAAAACTTCCTTTGTTGCTGAGGTTTCTTTTGGGCCAAGGGGAGCAGGGCAATCTATTCCTGATGTTAATGGTCAATCGTACCATATTCAAAATTTATATGCGACTTATGAAGCTTCAGAAAAATGGACTTTAATTGCGGGTTATATGAGTACATTTATAGGATATGAAGTAATTTCCCCACTATCGAATTTCCATTATTCTACTTCTTATTTGTTTACCAATGGGCCATTTCAAAATGGAGGAGTGAAAGGTATTTACACTTTTTCTAAAAAAGTAGCTTTAATGGTCGGATTGTTTAATGACCAATGGAATGCTTACCAAGCCAATGAATCACTTGGATTAAATGCTATTGGTGCTCAATTAACATTAACTTCTTCAGAGAAATTAACTGCCTATGTAAATTATTTAAGTGGATCAGCAAGTGGAAAAATGGTAGACTTAACCGCAAATTATCAAATTACAGATAAATTTAAATTAGGATTTAATGCTGCCGATTATAAAGGAGTTATTGACAATAACGGTTTTTCAGACGTGGCATTGTACCCATCGTATAAAATCAAAGATAATTTTAGCTTAGGATTGCGTGCAGAATCTTTTAAATCAAAAAGCACGGATACTTCCTACACAGCACTCACTTTAACTGGAAATATTAAATCAGGTGGGATGACTTTTATCCCAGAAGTTCGACTTGACAGTGCTTCTGAAGAAGTTTTTGCTGCAGCCAATTTAACTCCTACTAAATCAGCAGCACAAGTTTGTCTAGCGGGGGTTTATGCTTTCTAAAAACCGATTTTTTTTGGTTTCACTTTTAATATTTTTGTTTTTAAGGCCCGATTAATTCGGGTCTTTTTTTTGGTTTCACTTTAGCAATAACTAATTTAACATAAAATTAAATTGAAATTCGGTTATAAACAATACATTAGTAAATCATTGTGTATAGCTATTTTAAAAAAGAACTAAAAGCACACTCGAAATTAAATAAAGCCAATCATGTTTTTTAGAAACCTATTTATTTTATTAATGCTGTTCAGCTGCCATCTATCAATGGCACAAGATACTACTAAAACGAAAGAAGAAACTAAAAAGTACAGTAAAATACAAGCGTATTCTAACAAGCATAAATTCACCAAATTTTTTTACAAACTAATTTTCGAACCCATTTATAAACCTTCAGTAAAAAAGAACTCCTTTTCAAAAGTTAAAAAAATAAATTTTAGGAATCTTGAAGGAAAGACCATTAGAAATATTAAAATTAACTCCTCCGATCCCTTTGGATATTCCTTAAATGACAGTACTGAAACTCCAAAAAATTTCATTTTAAAAGCAGGTAATTCTCTTCATATAAAAACCAAAAATTTTGCAATAAAAAATTTGCTATTATTTAGGGAAAATCAACCCTTAGATTCTCTTTTGTTTAAAGAATCGGCTCGATTAATAAGAAGTCAGCGTTACGTGAGTGAATTAGTAATGGAAGCCAAGTTAGTATCAAAAGATTCGGTAGACATTTCTATTCGATTATTAGATTCATGGAGCATAGTCCCTGAATTAGATTTAACAAGTTCAAAATCTACTTTCTCATTAAATGAAAAGAATTTTTTTGGACTTGGACACGAATTTTTTAATTCTTACTCTAAAAATTTTATGGGGATTCATGATGGATATAGTGCCAGTTACATCATTCCAAATATAAAAAACACGTTTATTAAAACTACCTTTTCTTATGCAATTGATTTCGATCAAAATTACTCTAAATTATTTAGTTTTGAACGGCCTTTTTATTCCACTTATACTAAATGGGCCGGTGGTCTTTCATTAAGTCAAGTGTTTGGAAATGAAATAACCGCTTCACCCACTCAAGTAATAGAAAATAAAAAGTATAAAGCAAATTTTTACGATTATTGGGGAGGACATTCCATGCAAATTTTTAAAGGAGATTCGGAATATCAAAGGAGTACGAATTTCTTTGCCACTGCTAGATTTTACAATAAGAATTTTATTGAAAACCCTATTATTGACGCAAATAATCTGGAAATTTACGCTAATGAAAAGTTGTATTTAATGAGCTTTGGAATAGCATCTAGGAAATTTATTCAGGATAAATATATTTTTAATTTTAACATTGTCGAAGATATTGCTTCCGGATTTTCTTATTCCTTAACAGGTGGCTTTCAAAATAAAAATAGTTTAAATAGAACTTACATTGGGGCAAAAGCCGCCCTTGGAAATTTTTTTAATTTTGGCTATTTAGGCACACATTTTGAATATGGAACCTTTTATAATAATGGTAATCTTGAAGAAAGTGCCGCGGTTATTAAAGCCATTTATTTTACTAATTTAGAGGAAATCGGCAGCTGGAAATTCCGTCAATTTTTTAATCCCGAATTTGTGATTGGAATGAATAGGCCTAATGTTATTTCTGACAGAATTACACTTAATGGCGACTCTGGAATTAATGGATTTAACAGCCAGTTATTATTTGGAACAAAGAAACTATTAATCAATTTTCAAACTCAAGGGTATTCGCCATGGAAAATTACTGGGTTTCGTTTAAATCCCTATTTTAGATATACTATGGGATTAATTGGCGATGACAACCAAAGCCTATTTTCTAGTAAATTGTATTCCCAAATAGGAGTTGGGTTTATTATTAGTAATGATTATTTAGTTTTTAGATCTTTTCAATTTTCCTTTTCCTATTACCCAAATTTGCCCCTTGATGGCGGATCATTATTTAAAACCAATGCCATTCGAACGAATGATTTTGGACTAGAAAATTTTGGAATCTTAAAACCAGAGATTGTAAAATACCAATAATTCACATTTTTTTTATTACTTTTTAAGTTTTCCATTTCGTTTAATTGTGTTTTTCACTCTTTTTAGCCCAATAATTTACGTTAACTCAAAAATTCTTGATTTATATTTTGTTAACTAATTGATTAAAATAGGTATACAATAGTTAAAAATTTAATTTAACAATTGTTTATCTATTTTTGCGTTCTACATTTACCAAAAATTATATCGTTTTTTAATTGTCTAAATCGTTTTTTAATATACGTTTTTATAATTAAATGGGTAACATTGCTATTTAAACAGAAATGTTAATTTGATATTTTTAAAATATTTTTTCAGAAAATTTATAGTTGTACTATTAAATATCTATTATTTTTTGTAATCGATACTAGTAAATTAGGTTTTTTTTAAAAAGCTAACAATTTTGATTTCAAGTATAATCCAAAAATGATAGAAAACAATTCTTATATTGATTATAGAGACTTTAGCACAATAATAGTGCTTTTACTTTTGTTTATTTTTTTAATGAGTTTTTGTTTATTAATTATTTATAATAAGCAACTTAAAAATAATATTTGTAGGTTGAATTCTATAAACAATACATATCAAGTTTCCCTAGCTAGTAAAGAAATTCAGATTAAAGAAATTCACCACAGAATAAAAAATAATTTACAATTAATTATTAGTCTATTTAATATTGAAGCCAGTAATAAAAATGGTTTTACTATTGATGAATTTGTATTAAAAGGTCAAGCCCGAATTCAATCTATTGCTGCAATTCATCAAAATTTATCCGAAACCGATTATTCAAACTCAATCAAACTTCAAAATTATATTGAGATTATTATTCACCACTTGACTGAAATTTATAATAATAAGATAGCAATTGAAATTAATACCAACGATATTTATTTAGATGTTGAAACTGCTATTCCAATTGGAATAATTATAACAGAATTGGTAAGTAATTCATTCAAACATGCTTTTAATGGCAATAATCTTGGAAATATTAAAATTGTTATCAAAAAAAAAACAAATATAAAATGATCCTACAAGATAATGGTGTTGGTTTTCCAGAAACACCATCCAAAAAAGTTACTGTTGGTTTGGAATTAGTTTCCATTTTGGTTTTACAAATAAATGGCAAACTAAAACACAGAAATAAACATGGATCAATTTATAATATCAGTTTTTAAATAAAAACCCAAGGTTTTTTATATTAATTATTTAAATTCAAGTTATTTTAATAGAAATATTAGCCAAATTATATTAAGTATGAAAAGCCAAACTGTAGTAATTGTAGAAGATGAATTAATAATTGCAATGGATCTAAAGAGAATTCTATTACAAGAAGGATACAATGTGATCATTAGTTTTAAAAATTATAATTTATTAGATTCCATTTATGAGATTGAAAAACACCAACCCGATTTAGTCATTCTAGATATAAATTTAAATCAACTAGAATTTGACGGAATAACGATTGCCCATCACCTTCTAATTAAAGATTTCTTCCCCTTCATTTTTATAACCGGTTTTTCTGATAAAGAAATGCTAGAACGTATTAAAGCTACTCGTCCTCATGGAATTATCATTAAGCCATTTAAATCAATCGACGTTGCCTGTATTTCAGCCGTTGTTATAAATAATTATAGATATAAAAATATTGATGTTTTTCGAAAGGATAACAATATAGTAAATGACATACCCTTTATTTTAAAACCAGTTATAAAATATATTGAAGATAATATTGAACAGCGATTTGATATCCGACTTCTCTGTGAGTTAACGAATTGGAATTACATGCATTTTATTAGAATGTTTTCTTTATACTTAAATTTAACACCATATCAATATATACTTCAACAGAAAATCGAAAAAGCTAAATACCTTATTACTGAAACTGATCAGTTACTAACACATATTGCTTTTGATTTATCATTTAGTAGTTATTCGAATTTTTGTAACGTTTTTAAACGTTTAACTGGAATTACTCCCGACGCTTTTAGAAAATTAAATTCTGCAAAAAATTATATTAACAAATAATATAAAAAATAACAGCAATTTTTAACAGTCTTTTTTTTTAATACAACTAATTTTTTTTGACCTTAATTTTGCGAAATAATAATTTGTTAAAATTACATAAATGAAAATTAAATTTAATTTTACAACTTGTTGTTTTATTTTTTTCTCTACCTAACTGGGCAAGCGATGATTAATATTTTGATTAAAACTCTATTGATCCACCTCCAGATCCATTTCCAATAGACAGTTATTTGTCTTTTTCAATTTTACTTATGATATTGATTGCTTTTTTTATCTAAAAAGACGAGTAAATAGTATACAAACTTCCAATATAATAGAATAAACTTTAATCATTTCAACTGCTTCAGGATTTCTGACGCGCAATAACTAAAATTAATGAGTTTATTTATTACTTCAATACTGATCAATAAAAACAACTATTTTTTATTGTTGTTTTTATTTTATTTCCGGACTCAATTTGGTTCAATCTCAAGTTCAAAATAAGGGTTTAAAATTAATTTTAACAAGTAAAGTTATAATATTGGACTAATTTAGAAAAGTGAATATAGTCATGTGTTTTTCTTTAAAAATTCTCAATTACAAATCAAAATTTAAATTCTTAATTGAATTAAATTCATAATAAAAAGTGATCATTTGAAGCTTGTTGATTTATAGTTGATTCAAAAAAATCAATCAATATAAAGTCTATTCACTTCTATTTTAACATTATAAGTTGCTGAAATAATTTAACTTTATTTGTTAAATAAGGAAAATAATTGAAATAAATAAAAGCATATCTATTATTCCTAGTTATAAATTTTAAGTCTCAGAAGGATAAAATACTAAAAACTGTTTTTGTATTTACTAGTCCTTAAATTTATTTTCATTTATTAAAATAATATCGTTATTTAATAGTTCAAGTCTTTTTTTAGAATGTATGTTAACTTATTGAACCTTATTTTTGCTTTATAAAAATAATAAATTCCTAATAATGGTTCTGTCAAAAATGATTAAAGGGAAATATAATTATCAAAAATAAGGAGGTCTAAACCTGTAATTTTTCAAAGTCTATGAAATATTTTGTTTTTTAAAAGGTTAAAATAATCAGAGGACATCTAATTTCCTCAAAATTAATATTAAACACCAAATAAAGTAATTTAATTAATATCTATGCCAATCAAAATTATTATTTAACATCTGGTTAGTTTACGCTTTTACCCAATAAAGCAACAATTGTATGTAAGTTGAGGGACCTATTGTAGCAATTGAAACTAACCATTTGTTATTTAAAAAGAAAAAGACAAACTAAATAGTTTGTCTTTTTTTTGTGGAATCGCCGGGAATCGAACCCGGGTCCAAACAAGCAACTAAAGAGCTTTCTACACGCTTATTTCCTGATTGATTTTTCGATGTTGTGTTTGACCAGAAACAGTCGCACAACACTTATCTTCTTTATTTTCGAAATCCACCCGAAGCCCATGAAAATCTAGGTTTAAATTTACGATTCACCGTTATCGACCGCCATAAACCAAAGCTTTCGAGGTGAATCCTGCTTTCCTACCTTGTAGGACGAGGCTAATCTTACTATAATTCAGATTATGCAGCAAGAGCGTAGTTTCCTTCGCCGTGTATGTGTTTTGGAACCTTTTATTTACGAGAATTGTCCCAGTTCTCGACGTGCTTACTTTTCAATTCGACTTGCTGTCAAAACCAGTCGACCCCAAAGAGCTGCAAATATACGACTTATTGAATTATGATTTAAGAATTTAGATTTTCGATTTAGCGGCTAAAATATATTTAAAAAAAGCAGAAAGTTATAAAGTCTAAAGCATTAAAATCTATCTTGAAATTAAAATTCAAAATTTAAAATAATTAATACTTACTCATTCAACTCATCCTCTAATTTAAAAGGATAATCTCCAAATAATGGAGCCAATTTTTTAATGTTATAAACGCTTTTCATGGATTTATTTGTTAGAGCAATTATAGTAACATTTTCTTTTGTAAGAGTTACATAAGAGGACATGTTTCCATGCCACCAGCCATTATGAAAATAAAAATTTTGACCTGTTTCAAAGTTAATCATTCGAATCCCAAGACCATAATTTTTCTGTCCTTTATGCTCATTGCTATAACCTTGATACATTTGGTTACGTAATTCGGGAGTTAAAAAATAGTTTGAATTTTTTGCCATGTCAAAAAGTAATAAATCTTGAGGAGTAGAAAAAATATTTTTATCACCATAAATAGCATCTAAATAATCAAAAGCAATTTGCATTCCACTAACCCTATAAGAAGGTGTAATTACATTTTTGTCTTTTTTATAATCAAAAACAAACGTATGTTTCATTCCTAAAGGTTCAAAAATTATCGATTTCATCGCCTCGGGATAACTTTTCCCTGTTACCTTTTCGATAATTAAAGCCAACATAGCGTAATTGGTATTACAATATTGAAATCGGGTATTGGTTTTACTTTCCAAACCAATTTTTTTATATATCATAACATTCAAAATATCTTGATTGTTCATAATTTTATGGTTGTCCCATATTTTTCTATCATCTGTAAAATAGGCATAATTGCGCATGCCACTTCGGTGACTTAGTAAATTTTTAATGGTAACCTCTGGATAAGGAAATCCCTTTAATAGGGAAGTCACTTTTTGATCCAATTCAATTTCACCGCTATTAATCAATTTTAAAACTGCAGTTGCTGTAAGCACTTTACTAACAGATGCGATGTGAATGGGTGTTTCACTTGTTATGGGTGCTTTCTTTCTCACGTCGCCAAAACCAGAATAATTTTCATAAATTATTTGCCCATCTTTTGCGACTAAAAAACTAATATGGTTGTTTTTTGAAGGCCAATTTTTATTAAAAAAATTCTCAATTTTATACTTTTTAGATTTGATGTAGGATTCCGTCAATTTTGGAAATATAGAATCGTTTGGAGTCATTTCTAATGAAGAAATTAATGATTCAGTATTTTTATCATTGCCTTTACATGATAAGCAAAGAAAGAAAATAAAAAAAAACTTAATGTAAATTATCGACGTTTTAGTTATCATTGGTTAAGTAAAAAAACAAATATAGAGCAAACCAATGTATTTTCAAACCCAAATTAATTTTACCTTACTTAAATTATTTTAACTTAAATATAAGGCCCTGTATTTCAATAATAATCAATAATAATTTATTAAAATAAATTTTGACTTCCCTATACTTAAGCTTACTTTTGATTGAAAATTAAAGAAGTAAAAAAATGAAATTTGGAATCATAAAAGAAAGAAAAAACCCACCAGATAGAAGAGTTGTTTTTTCTCCTGATGAATTAATTCAATTGAAAAATCAGTTTCCAACAGCTGAAATTTTAGTTGAAAGTTCCAATATTAGAGTTTTTTCTGACGAACAATATTCTAAGCTAGGAATTAATATTTCCAATGATATGTCCGATTGTGATGTTTTATTTGGTGTTAAAGAAGTTCCAATAGAGGATTTAATTCCCAATAAAAAGTACTTCTTTTTTTCTCATACTATAAAAAAACAACCTTACAATAGAAAATTATTACAAGCGCTACTTGAAAAAAAAATTGAATTTTATGATCATGAAACTATAGTAGATACTAATTTTAATCGACTAATTGGCTTTGGAAGATATGCTGGAATTGTTGGAGCTTATAATGCTTTTAGAGCATTTGGAATTAAATTTGGATTATTTACTATTCCAAAAGCAGAAACCCTTTCAGGAAAAGAAGATTTAGTTTCCAAATTGAGAAGGCCAATTTTACCACCAATAAAAGTAGTTTTAACGGGTTGCGGAAAAGTTGGAAACGGAGCTAAAGAAATTTTGGATGCTATGAAAATGAAAGAGGTTTCTGTGGAGAATTTTCTGTTAAAAAAATATTCAGAACCAGTGTATGTTCAAATTGATGTCTTGGATTATAACAAGCGCATAGACGGAAAATTTTTAGGTAAAAATGACTTTTATACTAATCCAACTGAATATACATCTGACTTTGAACGATTTACAAAAGTTTCCGATATTTTTATAGCTGGTCATTTTTATGGAAATGATGCTCCATATATTTTGACCCAAGAAATGCTTCAAGCCAACAAATGTAATATTAAAGTAGTTGCTGACATTTCTTGTGATGTGAATGGACCTATCGCTTGTACCATAAAAGCATCAACTATTGCAGAACCCCTTTTTGGATATTTACCAGGTGAACACAAAGAAGTTGATGTATTTCATCCAGCAGCAATTGTGGTTATGTCTGTAGATAATTTACCTTGTGAATTACCAAAAGATGCAAGTGAAGGTTTTGGAGAAATGTTTATGAAAAATGTAATCCCCGCTTTTTTTAACAATGATAAAGACGGAATTCTTCAAAGAGCTAAAATGACTGAAAACGGAAAACTAACTGAAAGATTCCGCTATTTACAAGATTTTGTAGATGGAAAATAAGCCGATTTGTAACCTCAAAAACTCAGAAACAAATTTTGTTTTTAAAATTAATTATATAAATATTTTTTAATTTTTTTTATAAATGTATATTTAGCGATTATTAGTATTTAGTTTATGGCTTTCAATAATTTTATTATTGTCATTAACATAATACTAAAATTTATTAAACCAACTTTTAAACCAATTTTATGAATTCACAAAATTTTCAAACCAAATGGGGACAGTTTATTCCTTTAGTAACCGTTTTTTTCTTTTGGGGATTTGTTGCTGCCAGTAACGATATCCTTATTCCAGTATTTAAAAAAGCCTTCGATTTAACACAAGGTCAAAGCCAGCTAGTTTCTTTGGCATTTTATATAGCCTACACAGTTGGATCATTAATTTATATGGGAATTTCAATTTTGATAAAAGAAGATCTAGTGAATAAAATTGGATATAAAAACGGTCTGGCATTAGGATTAGGAATATCAGCTTTAGGAACATTATTGTTTTATCCAGCTGCAAATTCTGGTTCATTTACATTAATGTTGTCTGGTTTGTTCATTGTTGCATTAGGATTTTCATTGCAGCAAACCGTTGCAAATCCATTAGCTATTGCTTTAGGACCTATTAAAACTGGTTCTCAAAGATTAACATTAGCTGGTGGAATAAATAATTTTGGAACAACTATTGGACCATTAGTAGTAAGTTTTGCAATTTTTGGATCAAGTGCTGCTGGAGCAGATACTGAAATGAGTATTGAAAGTGTTAAAATTCCATATTTAGTTTTAGGATTGGCTTTTTTATTAGTGGCCATTTTATTGAAATTTTCATCACTTCCAGATAAACCAGAAGCCGTAGTTGAAGTAGAAAACGAGGTAAATTCATCACGAAGTTCCGCTTTAAAATACCCGCAATTAATCATGGGGATGATCGCAATTTTCGTTTACGTAGGGGTAGAAGTTTCAACAGCAAGTAATTTGCCTGCTTATATGGAATCAAAATTAGGTTTCTTAACACAAGATATCGCTCCTTATATTTCATTGTATTGGGCAAGTTTAATGATTGGTCGTTGGACGGGTGCTGTAGGTGCTTTTACCAATGATATGAATTTGCAAAAAATATTTAAATTCTTAGCTCCGTATTTGGCTTTTGGAGTATTTTTATTAGTAAATGCTATTGCAAATCACGACTTAACTCCTTTTTATATTTATGGTTTAATCATTTTAGTATTGATAGTTGCAGATATTTTAAGCAAAGGAAATCCTGCAAGAATGTTACTTTTATTTTCTATCTTGGGAATTGTAGCTTTAGGAATTGGGATGACAACATCTGGAATGACGAGTGTTTACGCGTTTACAAGTGTAGGTTTATTCTGTAGTACTTTATGGCCTTGTATTTTTACATTAGCAATTAGTGGATTAGGAAAAAATACAAGTCAAGGAAGTAGTTTCTTAATTATGATGATTATGGGTGGTGGAATTGTAAGCTGGATTCAGGGAATCATTTCTGAAAGTATTGGTATTCAAAGTAGCTATATTATTGGAGTCTTATGTTTTGCTTATTTGGCATTTTATGCATGGAAAGTAAGTGGAATTTTGAAAAACCAAGGTATTGATTTTGACAAGCCGGTTTCAGGGGGTCATTAATATTAATTAACCTAATTGTATAAAAGGATTTGTATTTTTGCAAATCCTTTTTATTTTTAAAGAAGTACTAAATTATTAAAGTAACAAAAACACTTTTTATTCGTTTACAATAAAACGAAAATAAACAATGAAAAAAATTTATATTTTAAACGCCATTTTATTTAGTACCATTCTTTCTATTTCTGCTCAAGAAACCAACAAAAAAGCTGAAGAACTCAAAGAAGTTACGATTGTAAAAAACAAGAAAGCAATTGAACAAAAAGCAGATCGTACCATTTTTGATTTTGCTAATCAGCCCAGTTTGAATTCGGGGTCTGTTTTAGAAGGGTTGAAAAAATTACCAGGTCTAATTGCTTCAGATATTGCAGGGATGATGTATCAAGGGAAGCAACTGGATGTATTTATGGACGGAAGGCCTTTAAATATCTCTTCTAATGAATTGAATGGGTTTTTGGAAGGAATGCCAGCCAACGCAATTGAAAAAATTGAAATAATCACCCAACCAGGCGCTGAATTCCCGGCAACTTCTGGAGGTGCTATTCTAAATATTATTACCAATCGAAACGCAAAGAATTTCTTGAGTGCGACCTATACCAATAGTGTTAACGTGACTAACTATGACCATCTAAGGTGGAGAGTTAATAATAGTGTTTTGTTGAATGCCAAAAATAAATACTTCGGTTGGCAATTAAATATGGGTCAAAACTTTAGAGAAAGTGCAGTTTGGGCTACTTTATTTAAAGAAGAAAATGGCGGTCAAACGGTAATTACTTCTACGGCAACTGACAGAACGGGGAGAAGTAACTTTTTAAAATCGGCATTGACGTTTGATTTTAAAAAAGATCGATTGTTGCTGAACTATGATTTAAATAATAACAACAATGGAAACGCAACCTTAACAAACGGACCTGGTTTTTCTTCCCAAGATCAATCTGATTCTAAAGGTTGGAGACAAGATGCGGTCGCGACCTATCAAAAACGTTTTGCTGACAAAACTAAAAAATTAGATTTTAGATATAATTTTAACCGAAATCAAAATAGTTTTATTTTTAATACAACGAGTTCTATTCTAGGTTTGGAAAACTCTTCCGATCAAAAATTGTCTAACCTGAAGTTTGATTATTCCCAACCAATTGCTTTTTCAGACGAGGGCAAAATCAGTTTTGGGAGTTTGTATGAAGTATTGAGTTTTCAAACCAAAAACAGGAATGTCATTAACTTAGATTATGAAAGAAAAACTACTGCAGGTTATTTTGAAATCCAAACTAAGTTCAATAGTTTGAGCTTTATTCTTGGTGGTAGAGCAGAAGATTATAACATTACTGGAAAAACGGACACCAATAATTTAACTCCTTTCAAGCAGTTTCGTTTCTTTCCAAATGCAAGTGCACAATATAATTTTAATAAGTCGATTTTCTTTAATTTAAATTACAATAAGAAAATTACTTTGCCAAGCACATCTGCCTTAAATCCAAACAATACGACTTATCAAAATCAAAATGTTACAACTATTGGAAATCCAAATTTGCAACCTACAATATTTGATAATTATGAAGTGAAATTGAGTGCTTATGATTACGCTTTTATTGGATATTCATTGAGTTCAGCTAAAAACCAAGTCATACAAAGGTTGAGTTTGAATTCAAATATTGTGGTTAATACTAATGAAAACGCACCAGAAGTTAAAGTTCATAATTTTAATATTGGTTTGCCGATTCCATACATGTTGTTTACTAAAGGCCTTGCTGAAACGATGAAAATGAATGTCAATCCAGATGAAATGAACTTTCTTTTTGTATATGCGGGCTACCAATTACATCAATTACCATCTATAGAAACCAAAGGATTCTGGGTTTATAATTTAATGTCACAAATGGTATTACCTAGTAAAATTAAATTTGTTGCCAATTTCAGTTATATCACTGCCAAAGGAAATTACTTTTACTTCATAGCCAATAAACCGTTTAACAATACCCTAGATTTGTCATTTTCTAAGAAGTTTTTAAATGACCAATTGTCCGTTTCTATTAATATGGATGATGTTTTTAATACCAACCAATCAGAGTTCATGGCCTTTAATACACCATTATTGTCTAATAATAAATTGGACACTCGACGTTTCGGATTTAGCATTAATTATAAGATTCCAACGAAAAATAAATTGGCTAAAGAAACCCCTATTTTATTAAACAACGATAAAAAAGAGGAAACAGGTATTATTGGAAATTAAGCTTTTGTTTTAGACCAATTGCTGTTTAAGCAATTAGAAGTTTAGGTTTGGTTTAATTATTATAAAATCCTATTTTTACGAATTAAAATTTAGGTTTATGAAAAATATACTTTACCTCTTTCTACTCTTGTCGACAGTTACTTTTGCGCAAAGCAGTGATGAAATCAAGTTCAAAGAAATCTATAAATCAGCTTTAACCAATTCCAAATGTTACTCTTGGTTGGACGATTTGTCGAATAAAGTTGGTGCTCGTTTATCAGGTTCAATAGGTGCTCAAAAAGGCGTCGAATATACCAAAGCACAGTTAGAAAACCTGGGTTTAGACCGAGTCTATCTTCAAGAAGTGATGGTTCCAAAATGGGTTCGTGGCGAAAAGGAAATCGCTTATATCTTAGATAACAAATCTAGAATTTCTATTCCTGTTTGTGCTTTAGGAGGTTCGGTGGCAACTCCTAAAAATGGACTTACTGCTGCCGTTATTGAAGTGCATTCCATCAAAGAAATGGCAGAATTAGGCGAAGAAAAAATCAAAGGTAAAATCGTATTTTTCAATCGTCCAATGCAAGCTGATAATATAGAAACGTTTACTTCCTATGGTGGCTGCGTTGATCAAAGATTTGGCGGTGCAAAAGAAGCTTCAAAGTTTGGCGCCGTAGCCACCATCGTACGCTCCATGAATATGAGATTGGATGATTTTCCTCACACAGGAGCCCAAAGTTATGGTGATCTTCCAAAAGACAAATACATTCCTGCAGCTGCAATAAGTACTAATGCTGCGGAATTATTAAGTAAGTCGCTTAAAGCAAATCCGAATTTGAAATTCTATTTGAAGCAATCCTGTGAGCAATTGGAGGACGTTTTATCTTATAACGTTATAGGTGAAATCAAAGGAAGTGAACACCCGGATAGAATTATGGTTGTTGGAGGTCATTTGGATTCTTGGGATTTAGCCGATGGTTCTCAGGATGATGGGGCAGGAGTAGTGCAAAGTATGGAGGTTTTAAATATTTTTAAGACGATTGGTTATAAACCAAAAAATACTATTCGAGCGGTACTCTTTATGAATGAAGAAAACGGAGGTCGTGGAGGTAAGAAATATGAGGAACTTTCAAAAGCCAATAATGAAAATCATATTTTTGCCTTAGAAAGTGATTCGGGAGGATTTACTCCTCGTGGATTTTCATTTGATACGGATGATATAAATCTTGCAAAAATTCAAACCTGGAAAGGCCTTTTTGAACCTTATTTAATTCATAGTTTTACTAAAGGACATTCTGGTGCCGACATAGAACCTCTTACCTCAGTTAAAATAATTAAGGCTGGTTTACATCCTGATTCTCAACGCTATTTTGATTACCATCATGCGGCAAACGATAATTTTGACGGAGTAAATAAGAGAGAATTAGAATTAGGAGCTGCAACTATGGCGGCTTTAATGTATCTCATCGATCAAAACGGATTGCAATAAAATAAAAAAGACCTGTAAGGAATTACAGGTTTTTTTTTTAAATTCAAAAATACTTATTTTATCAATTCGAAGCTACGTTTTACAAACTCCGTAAGCTCTTCCCCTTTTAATAAGTTCTGAGATAGTTTTGCCAAATCTAATGCTTGTTTTACCAAGTTTTCTTGATTCGCAGTATCACTAGAATTTAGAATATTGGAAGCCAATTCAGAATTGGTGTTGACTACCAAATTGTACATTTCTGGCATATTTCCCATTCCAAACATTCCGCCGCCACCAGTCTGACTCATTTCTTTCATTCTTCTCATAAACTCGGGTTGAGTGATAATAAATGGTGCATCATTACTATCCAGAGCTTCCATTTGAACGGAATATTTTTGCTTTGGAACAAATCCTTCTAAGACTGTTTTTAGCGTTTCTTTTTCATCATCCGATAATTTAGAAATCGAAGTTTCTTCTTTTTTGATTAATTTATCAATTGAATCAGAATCCACACGAACAAAGGTCATCGTATTATTATCGCCTTCAATTTTTTGAATCAAGTGTGAAATAATTGGCGAATCAAGTAATAAAACTTCGTATCCTTTATTTTTTGCAATTTGGATATAGCTGTGTTGCGCTTCTTTATTGGATGCATATAAAACAACTAATTTTCCGTCTTTATCAGTTTGATTTGGAGCTAATTTTTCT